>JAFYLX010000050.1 GCA_017556895.1 Bacillota bacterium
AAGTTAAGAACTCTACAATGGGTGACGGGGCTAAGGCTTCTCACCTAACATACATTGGGGACTCCGATGTTGGAGCAAAAGTAAACTTAGGATGCGGTGTAGTTTTCGTAAACTATGATGGAACAAAGAAATATCGTAGTGTTGTAGAAGACGGAGCATTTATAGGATGTAACAGCAACCTTGTGTCACCGGTAAGAGTTGGCCAGGGAGCATATATTGCAGCGGGCAGTACGGTAACTGAAGATGTAGAAGGGGATGCATTATTCATTGCTCGAGCAAAAGGAATCAAGAAGCCTGAATGGGTTTCCGCAAAAGGGATTTTGAAGAAAAAATAGTTTAATAACAATTAAAGTTTAATTTTTAATTAAAGAAGGCGAGGTAAACAAATTGAAAAGCGGAAATTATGCTGATTACAAAATCTTTGCATGTAACTCAAACCCAGAATTAGCAAAGAAGATTGCAGACATTATGGGTAAGCCACTAGGAGAAGCTGTAGTAACTAAGTTCAGCGATGGTGAAATCTCCGTAAACATTTTAGAATCTGTTAGAGGACAGGACGTTTATGTTATCCAGTCAACTAACAACCCTGTAAACGACAACTTAATGGAATTATTAATTATGATTGATGCTCTAAAGAGAGCTTCTGCTGGCAGAATCAATGCTGTTATTCCTTACTATGGATATGCTAGACAGGATAGAAAAGCAAAGGCTAGAGATCCAATCACAGCTAAATTAGTAGCTGACTTAATTGTAGCAGCAGGTGCAGATAGAGTTCTTACAATGGACTTACATGCTAACCAGATTCAGGGCTACTTCAACATTCCAGTTGACCACCTACTAGGTATGCCTATCCTCGCTCAGTACTTCAAGGAAAGCCCAATTGAAGATCTAGTTGTAGTTTCTCCAGACCATGGTAGTGTAACTAGAGCAAGAAATTTAGCTCAGATGCTAAACTGCCCAATCGCTATCATCGACAAGAGAAGACCTGAACCTAACAAGAGTGAAATCATGAACATCATCGGTAACATCGAAGGTAAGAACTGTATCATCATCGATGATATGATTGACACAGCAGGTACAATTTGCAACGCTGCAAATGCTATCAAGGAATTAGGCGCTAAGTCCGTAAGAGCAGCAGCAACTCACAGAATTCTTTCCGGTCCAGCTGTAGAAAGACTAGAAGCTTCTGCAATCGAAGAACTAGTTCTACTAGACACAGTTCCATTACCAGAAGAAAAGATATTAGAAAAGATGACATTCTTATCCGTTGCTCCTATCTTCGCAGAAGCAATGTCCAGAATCTTCAACAACGGTTCTGTAAGTGAAATTTTCTAATTAGTATCGAATAATTAATTCCAAGAAAGGATTTATAAACTATGTACATAATCGTAGGGCTGGGTAATCCCGGTAAACAATACGAGAACACTCGTCACAATATGGGATTCTTAGCGGTGGATCTTTTGGCGGAAAAATATAATATCGATGTAAATAAGATTAAATTTAAGGCTTTGGTCGGCGAAGGCAGAATCGCCGGCCAAAAAGTCTTATTGGTGAAACCACAGACATATATGAACTTAAGTGGTGAGGCAGTAAGACAGGCGATGGACTTCTACAAGATAGATCCAGAAGAGCTGATTGTAATCTATGATGACATTGATATTCCAACTGGAACTTTCCGCATTAGAAAGAAGGGAAGCCCAGGGACTCATAACGGTATGAGAAATATCTTCCAGCACATTCAGACTAATGATTTCCCTAGAATAAGAGTTGGTATCGGCTCTGGAAAGAAGGACAACTTAGCCGGATATGTAACTGGAGGCATCAGCAAAAGTGAACAAGAACTTTTGGCAGATGTTTTAAAGAATTCTGCAGATGCAGCGGCTTGCATTATTGAAAAGGGCATAGATAAGGCTATGAATGAATATAATGTAAGACCAAACAAAGAAAAGAAAGAGAAAAAAGCAGTAGA
Organism: Bacillota bacterium; assembly: GCA_017556895.1. The sequence continues at coordinate 1,970 of JAFYLX010000050.1, forward strand.
GGAAAAAGAAACTAAAAATGATTAACATTTCTGGAGTTTCAGACGCGCGTGTCGCGCCTATTGCAGCACAGTTATCTAAAGAAGAAAGTCAAAGCATAATCATTGTGCCTTCATATGTTAGGGCACAGAGATTGGCTAGTGATCTTTCTTTTTTTGTAAATGACAAAGATATACTTGTGATGCCCGAAGACGAACAGGTTTTTCTAAAATATGAGGCGAAGAACCACGACAGACTAGTTGAAAGAATGAAAGCTCTTAAGGTGCTAAGAACAGGCAAGCCAGCCATCGTTATAGTGCCTGTTTCTGCTGCACTAAAACGAATAAGCCCTCATAAAGCTTTCGAAGAAAACGTAATAAAACTTAGTGTGGGAGATGAGATTGAACTTTCTGACCTAAAGGCTGCACTAGTGGCGATGGGATATGAGTATGAAATCACTGTAGAAAGCCATGGACAGTTCAGCATTAGAGGTGGCATTGCGGATATTTATACTCCAGATAACGATAATCCGTATAGAATTGAGTTTTTCGGTACAGAGGTGGACTCTATTAGAACGTTTGACAAAGATAATCAGCGTTCCATTGAAAATTTAAAATACATTGAGATTTATCCAGCAGAGCAGTTACAAACTTCAGACGATGCATTCAAGTCTGCCAGCGATAAAATTAAAAAGGAATACGAAAAACAGGCAAAAAAGATAGAAAAACAATCTCCGGATGTGGCTCATAGACTGTTAGAGTTACAAGGTCAGATCTGTGAATATATAGAGAATGTTTCTAATTTGCAGCTTTTAGAAAGCTATATTCACTATTTCTATGATGAAACAGAATATGTTTGGGACTATATGGATGACGGCAGGGTAATGCTGGATGACCCAGAAAGAATTTTTGAAATCGTAGAAACTAGACAAAAAGAACTAAAGGAAGATTTTAAAGTTCTTTTAGAACGAGGAGAGGTGGTTCCTAAAGATGCGTGCCTAATTACAGGTTTTGACGATTTGAAACCTGTGCTTGAAAGACGCAATACGGTTATCTTTACACCTTTCCCTAAACGAATCAAGGGAATCGACACCTTTGACGAGATTCATAACATAAACAGCCGCCAGATGATTAACTTTGGCGGAAATCTTACATTGATGGAAAGCGAAATTAAGAATTACCTAAAGCGTGGCTACAAGGTAAGTATTGTTTCACATTCAGATGCGAGGTTACAAAATTTAAGAGAATTTTTAGAAAAACTCGAATATGCAGATAGAATCGCTTATGAAAAGGGTACTCTTTCGAATGGGATGGATTTTCCTGAGGAAAAGAGATGCTGGATAAGCGAAAATGATATCTTTAAATATAGCAAGAAACCGAGTCGTCGTAAGAAGTATAAAGATAAGGGGCAGAAGATTCAGTCCTTTACTGAAATGAAAACTGGCGACTATGTTGTTCACGAGAATCATGGTGTAGGGAAGTTCATTGGAATTGAACAGCTAAAAGTTCAAGGCGAAAAGAAGGACTATATCAAGATAAAATATGCCGGAAATGACATGCTTTATGTTCCGGTAGAACAGATGGATTTAGTCCAAAAGTATATTGGTAATGATGCCGTAGCTCCTAAGGTAAATAAGCTTAGTGGTGGGGAGTGGAAGGCGACAAAGGCAAAGGCTAAGGCTGCTATTGCTGTATTTGCCAAAGATTTAATAGATTTATATGCTGCTAGAAAGATGGAAAAGGGATATTCTTTCGCAAAAGATACGGTATGGCAAAAGGACTTCGAGGATAGTTTCCCTTACGAAGAGACTGATGATCAGCTTCGTGCGGCAGAAGAAATAAAGCTAGATATGGAAAAGCCATTCCCTATGGATAGATTGCTTTGCGGTGACGTAGGTTTTGGTAAGACGGAAGTTGCGGCTAGAGCATTATTTAAATGTGTAGCAGACGGAAAACAGGCGGCAGTTCTTGTTCCTACAACAATCCTTGCAAACCAGCATTACTACACATTGAAGGAAAGATTCGAAAACTTCCCATTTAACGTGGAAGTGCTTTCAAGATTCAAGAGTCCGGCGCAGCAAAAAAAGATTCTAGATAAGCTTAAAAAGGGCGAAATAGACCTAATTATAGGTACACATAGACTCCTTTCTAAAGAAATCCAGTATAAGGACCTTGGCCTTTTGGTGGTGGACGAGGAACAACGATTTGGTGTTGAGCATAAGGAAAAGCTAAAGCAGATGAAGAAAAATGTAGATGTTTTAACCCTTTCCGCAACTCCAATACCGAGAACATTAAATATGTCTTTGACTGGAATAAAGGATATGTCGCTAATCGAAGAACCGCCGGAAGAAAGATTGCCGGTACAGACATACGTAATGGAACAGGATGATAAGACGCTCCGTGACCTCGTTGAAAGAGAAATCGGCAGGGGTGGTCAGGTATATGTTGTGTTTAATAGAGTTAGAGGCATAAATCAGGTTGCTGATAGAATTCAGGATCTGGTGCCGGATGCAAGAATTGTTGTTGCACACGGACAGATGAACGAACACACTCTTGAGGATGCGATGATGAGCTTTATAAGTGGCGAAAACAATGTACTAATTGCCACTACGATTATAGAATCAGGTATCGATGTGCCGAATGCTAACACTATGGTAATTCTAGACTCAGACAGATATGGGCTTTCTCAGCTATATCAGCTAAGGGGTCGTGTAGGCCGTGCCAACAGACAGGCATATGCCTATATGATGTATCAAAAGGACAAAGTGCTAAACGAAGTTGCAGAGAAAAGACTTAAGGCAATTAGGGAATTTACCGAATTTGGCTCCGGATTTAAGGTTGCAATGCGTGACCTTGAGATAAGAGGTGCCGGCAATATGCTTGGAACAGAGCAGAGTGGCCATATGGTGAATATCGGGTACGAGCTTTACTGTAAAATGGTAGACGATGCAATCCGTGCACTTCAGGGTGAAATTGTTAAGGAAGACAGAGAAGAGTCAACAGTCGAACTTAAGGCCTCCGCATATATCCCTGAAAGTTACATTTCCGATGAAGTTACAAAGCTGCAAATGTATAAACGAATTGCGGCAATTCATACTAGGGATGATGAAGATGAAATCCTAGATGAGTTGATAGACCGTTTTGGCGATGTACCGCGCTCAACTACAAATCTAATTAAGATTTCTCACATTAGATATCTTGCCGAAGTTCTTTCAATCAAAGAAATAAAGCAGGATGGCAATAAGGTAATGCTATACTTTGATGCTAAGAATCCTCTCAGCGGTTTTGCATTATTAAACGCGACAGAAAAATTCGGTCCAAAACTTTTCATACACGGTGGACAAAAGCCGTTCGTTAGATTGACAATAAATGAAAAGAAGAACTTAGAAGAAACGCAAGAGCTACTAGAGGTATTGGCGGAAAACAGAAAAACTTTAAATTAAAATAACGGGACTAGTATGATATGCATTCATGCCAGTCCCGCTTTTTTAATTTTCCATCTGTTTTGCTAGAAAAGATGCTCCAACTTCTGCAATCTTGAGCTCTACGTCTCCAAGGTGGTGGTTTTCCTTTGGCAATATGGTAATAGAACCGATTGGATCGCCGTGAGATATGATTGGAACCACAATTTTAGAGTCATTTGAATAGCGATTCTTGCTTTGAATAATCTTGTCGAGCTCTGGGTCTACACGCATATCGCTATACTCTTTTCGGGCAGTCCCCGAGGCTGCAATTACTTGGTCCGTATCGGAAACAATGATTGTACCACCCAATATCTTTGACACTGTTTCGGCATATTCTGTAGCAAATTCGCTTAAATCATTAATAGGAGAATACTTTTTTAAAATAACTTCTCCGGTGTTATTTGTATAAATCTCAAGGGGATCGCCTTCTCGTATGCGAAGGACCCTTCTAATTTCTTTAGGAACAACAACTCGACCGAGGTCGTCAATTCTTCGTACAATTCCTGTAGCTTTCATCCTTATATAAATCTCCTTTAAAATCACTTTGTGATGTTAGTATCTGTGATTAAAGGGAATTTATACTGCGGAAGTTAATTCCAAACTTGTTTTTAATGCAATCGATAGGCCTGTAAGTATGGATTTTTTATCAATCCATTCTTCACGCGTATGGGTCTTGTCGTGTATATCTGTGCCTATACAGATTGCGGCTACGCCTAGTGAAAGCGGTATATTGCAGTCTGTGGAGCCACTCACGAATTTAACTTTTTCGCCAATTGTATCTTCGATTATAGGAGTAATTATTCTTTTTAAAGCGTCAATCTTTATAGGTGAAGTGTTGCTGCAAGGTCTATCGCCTACCATATTGACAGCTATAGAAACTCTCTTGCCCGCTGATTCAAAGATTCTCTTGAATTCGGCTTCCATATATTCGAGGCATTCTTTATCGTCGGAACGATATTCGCATAGCATTTTTGCTGACTGTGCTATAGTATTTACTGAAGTTCCGCCCTCGATTAGACCCACGTTGTATGTAGTCTTTGTTCCTGGTTTTGTAGGAACTTTAATTTCATATATTTCATTTATAATCTTGCTAAGTTCTGCAATTGCGTTTTGATTTCCAAATTTGTTATAGGAATGTCCGCCTTCTGTGGATACGGTCACTTCGTATCTATGAGAGCCAACTGCCTGATCTATGACTAGATTTAGTGTGCTGTCTAATGTTACAAAGGTTGATATTCTTCCTTGATAGTCTTCGAAAAGCTTGCGAACACCTTTTAGGTTGCCAAGGCCTTCTTCGCAGGAGTTTAAAACGAACATTATACCTCCTGATGGTGCCGTTTTAGTTTCAATGAAAAACTTTGATGCAAGCAATAAGATTGCTACGCTTGCAGTATCATCGGCAACTCCAGGACAAAAAATCCTTTCTCCGTCGTCCTGATAAGGCATAGGCTCCCTGTCAGGAAAAACAGTATCAGTATGAGCGGCAAAAACAGTAATTTTGTCGCTGTGATCACAATTGATTGGAAAAATCACGTTTAGTGCATCGTCGATATATACGCCTTCGGCACCGTAATTTTCTAACCAAGTTTTGCAGTAATTTGCCCTCTCATGTTCGAAATGAGAAGGAGCCGGTATTAGGCAGAGTTCCTTTAGTGTTTGGTATAATAAAGCTTTGTTTTCAGCAATATAATTGTCTAAATTCATATTCATATAAATCACACCTTTCTAGTGTAATTATACTTCATTCGCCCCTACATATCCATAGATTAAGCACTTCATCTTCAATTTCTGATAATTTCCACCACTTTTCTGAACGAGAAATACTGTTTGGATCATTAAATTTGACCTTTCCGTTCTTGTATTCTGTCATAACGACAAAATGACCGCTAGAAGTAAAATGTCCTGGTCCCATGATGCATATAATTGGATTTCCATACAATAAATTTTCTTTGATGGTTTCTTCATCAAAAGGGGATTCCCTAATATCGAGGCCGAGTTCTTTGCCACCCTCTGAGATTAGCGTCCACGTACTGCCATTACCAAGCATACAATATCCGTTATCTTCCGCGAAATTGGCAACATATTCGGGCGATATAGATGGGTCATTTAATAGATGGATTGAAACCATTGAAAGACAAGTAGGTCCACAGCCTGATAGTCCCATCAACTCACTGGCAGGGATTCATGGTCACCATTCTCTGTATTGCCCCCTTATCAAACGAAGGGTTTCTGTAGTTAGCTTCAAGGATAACCTTCTCCTTTCCTGGACAGAGGTCTGCTTCTGTCATCAAATCTATTTCAGGAAGATGCACGGGCAGGTTATAAATCACAATATCTGCCTTTCTGAACTCCTCTCTGAAAGCGC
>JAFYLX010000051.1 GCA_017556895.1 Bacillota bacterium
AGTTGAATATGATGATGTTGTTGATGGCTACTTTGACGAAGTGAAAAAAATTCTTATTGAAAAGTTTACTGAAGCAGAAACAAATGGAGAATATACTCTCGATTTGCTGATGATTGCAAAATACTTTGAGAGAATTGGAGATCACGCTGTGAATATTGCAGAGTGGGTAATTTTTTCTATTACAGGACAACGAGAAGGAGTTGAGTAAAAATGATCTTTTGTGTTGAAGACGATAACAGTATACGTGATTTGATGATTTATACTTTGAATTCAGCTGGGTTTGAGGCAAAGGGGTTTGGAGAAGGTGAATCATTCTTCCAGGCGTTGCAAGAGCAAAAACCTGACTTAATTATGCTAGATGTAATGCTTCCGGGAGACGATGGCATAACTATCTTAAAAAAGTTAAAGGCGCATAGTAATACTGCACATATCCCTGTAATCATGGCGACTGCTAAAGGTACAGAGTTTGATAAGGTAATCGGGCTAGATATGGGGGCAGACGATTATTTGGCAAAGCCTTTCGGTATGATGGAAATGATAGCCAGAATCAAGGCCGTTCTTCGTCGTTCAATGCCAAAGGAAGAACTAAATGTATTGCTTGCCGGCAAACTAGAACTGAATTTAAACGAGCATACTGTTACAGTGTCGGGCAAACGAGTTCAGCTTACACTTAAAGAGTTTGAGATGCTAAGGATATTCATGGAGCACATCGGCAGGGTATATACTCGTGACCAGCTTCTTTCAAAAATATGGGGAGCTGATTATATAGGCGAGACTCGAACTGTAGATGTTCACATTGGCACTTTAAGAACTAAACTAGCTGAATGTGGAGACTATATTCAAACAGTTAGAGGTGTGGGATATAGAATGGAGGTTAAACCATGACGCAAAGAATATTCAAATCTATATTCTTTGTAGCGGTGGTAATGTTTGCTGCAAGCGTTACTTTGATAATGGGTTTTTTGTACGGATACTTTTCTGATGTGCAAAAGACACAACTTCAAATGCAAACTGAACTTGCGGCTCATGGAGTTAACTTGGATGGAGAAGTTTACTTCGAAGGGCTTGAAGCAGATGACTATAGAGTGACATGGATCGCTGAAGACGGAACTGTGTTATATGATAACTACAGTGATGAACATTCAATGGAGAATCACTTGCAGAGAGAAGAAGTGAGAGAGGCCATCGAGTATGGATATGGCGAGGGAGAACGTAAGTCAGCTACCCTAGAGGAGCGAGCGCTATACGCGGCACAGCGATTAAATGATGGGTCCGTTATAAGACTATCCATTGCTCAAAGCAGTATATTGACGCTGATTTTAGGAATGGCCCAGCCAATATGCACTGTGTTTTCGATCGCGCTGGTATTATCTTTGGTGTTAGCCTATAGACTTTCCAAAAACATAGTTGAGCCACTAAATAAGTTGAATCTTGATGATCCTTTGAAAAATAATAATTACGACGAACTTGCGCCATTGCTAAAACGAATTGCTTGGCAACAAAGGGAACTTAGCAAGAAATCGACGGAATTACAGAATAGAAAGAACGAGTTTGAGACTGTAACTGACAGTATGAACGAGGGACTAGTGCTCTTAAACTCAAAAGGAACTATTTTGAGTATAAATGAAGTGGCTTGTTTGTTGCTTGATGTAGAGCATGAATCCGTTGGTAAGAACATCCTTACCATCAACAGAAACCTAGAACTGCAAGAAGTTTTATCGAAGGCCATAGTGGGTGAGTCTGCACAGAAAGTTGTAGCTTTAAAAGAAGGTTACTATCAGGTAGAGGCAAGTCCTGTGGTAGTGAATGGAGCGATTTCGGGGATAGCGCTTTTAATTTTCGATGTTACGGAAAGAGAAAATGCAGAGCAGATGAGGAGAGAATTCACTGCGAACGTTTCTCATGAGCTGAAGACACCGCTACATACGATTTCAGGATATGCAGAGCTTATGAAGGCAGGTATAGTTAAGGCTGATGATATTCCTAATTTTGCCGGGAAGATATATGCAGAGGCGCAGAGACTTTCTCAGCTTGTTGAAGATATATTAAACCTTTCTCATCTGGACGAAGGGGCAGAAGGTATGAAGCATATGGAGGTAGACGTATACTCTTTATGCGAAGCTACTTTGAGAAATCTTGAAGCTGAGGCCTTAAACGCAAATGTAACTTTGGAACTAGAAGGCGAAACGGCCATTATAAACGGCATACCACAACTTCTTGGAAGTATAGTGTTTAACCTGTGCGACAACGCGATTAAATACAACAAAAAAGACGGACAAGTGAAGGTCTTTGTCGAAGATGAGAAGTCAGAGGTTAGAGTTGTTGTTAAGGATACGGGGATAGGAATACCGCAGGAACACTTGGATAGAATCTTCGAAAGATTCTACAGAGTGGATAAGAGCCATTCGAAGGAAGTTGGTGGCACCGGCCTTGGCCTATCAATTGTAAAACATGCTGTGAAGATTCACGACGCAAAAGTGGACGTGACGAGCGCGGTAGGTGAGGGAACGACAATTACGGTTACATTCCCTAAGTAAATGACAAATAGAAAATAATAGATAAAAATGAAAGGAGCTGCATGGCAGCTCCTTTTGGATTCTTGTACGATACTTATTCTTTAGATGTATTTTACGGCTGTACCATAGACCATAACTTCTGCAGCTCCCTGCATCAAAGAAGCACTTTCATATCGGATGTTAATAACGGCATCGGCGCCCATAACAGTTGCTTCGTCTACCATTCTCTTTGTAGCTACCTGTCTAGCTTCGTTTAACATTTCTGTATAAGAGTTAAGTTCACCGCCCACTAGACTTTTCATACCGGACATGAAGTCTTTTCCTAAGTTCTTTGTCTGTACGATTGTACCCTTTACTACTCCTAGAGCCTCAATTTCTTTTCCTGGGATATAATTTAGAGTTAATAATAACATAAGTTTTCCTCCTTTATATGACCTTTGTTAGTATTGCTTAGCGTCATCCACTTCGCCTTTTTTGATTTCAGAAAATCTTTGAACTAATGATATTATAGCACCGATTATAAAAGCTAGGAATACCGAACATAGTCCGATGATAAACCAAAGCGGTGGTGCATCTTCGGGTGCAGTCTCGAAGGCCCAATGAAATAGGAATAACATGCCTAGTGAAAAAATAACAATGACAGCTGTGGCACCTATGGCTCCTGCATAACTTGCAACCTTTACGTCTTTTTTCTTTACGTCGTTGAATGATGTTCCTTTGTTTTCCATATTATTCATCTCCTCTAACAAATCGTGTGCTTCCAAACTTGATAATGTTATATCTAGATCTTTTAGTGAGTTGCAAAAATCTACGGCATGAGATAAATTTGATTGCTTTCGTTCAAGTGTTACTAGATGCCTTTTCATACAATCGGCAACCGTGGTTGAACCTTGCTGCATCGAACGAATTTCCTCTAGAGGAACATCGAGTTTTCTGAAGAGCTTAATTTGCTCAAGAGTCTTGATATTTGATTCGTCGTAATATCTATAACCGTTGTTCTTGTCACGGGCGGGGGTTATTAGCCCTTGGTCCTCGTAGAATCTAATATTCTTTTTAGTCATACCGATGAGGTTTTCGACTTCGTTTATTTTCATATTATATATGTCCTCCGATTAACTATATTTTATACCTTCCATAGGGTGTAAGGTCAATAAAATTTTGTGCAAATTTATTCCTAGAAGTTTTTTTAAAAAAAGTTATAAAAAATTCCAATACCACTTGACTATTTGACAAGTGAGTTATATAATATTAGACTGCCACACAAAGTAATTTGTTAAGAATATAAGGAGTGATAAAGATGCCAAGACCTATAAAAGTAGGTAGAAAAGAACGTATGACTTACGCTAAAATCAACGAAGTCTGCGAAATGCCTAACCTTATTCAGATCCAGACGGATTCTTACAACTGGTTTATCGAAGAAGGCCTGAGAGAAGTATTTGAAGATATTTCCCCTATCAAGGACTACGCAGATAACTTGGTTTTAGAGTTTATTGACTATTCCCTTAACGACTCTCCAAAGTATGAGCAGGAAGAGTGTAAGGATAGAGACGTAACATACGCTGCTCCACTTAAAGTAAGAGTAAGACTTATTAACAAAGAAACAGGAGAAGTCAAAGAGCAGGAAGTATTTATGGGGGATTTCCCTCTGATGACAGAAAAGGGAACATTCATTTATAACGGTGCAGAGAGAGTAGTTGTAACTCAGCTAGTTCGTTCACCTGGACCTTACTATGATGTTACTTATGACAAGTCAAACAACAAACTGTTTTCCACTACAATCATCCCTAACAGAGGTGCATGGTTAGAATATGAAACAGATTCCAACGAGATTATTTCCGTAAGAGTTGACCGTACAAGAAAGCAGCCTGTAACTACACTTTTAAGAGCTTTAGGCTTTGGTAGTGACCAGGAAATTCTTGATATCTTCGGCGAAGATGCAAGATTAAAGAAGACTCTTGAAAAGGATACTGCGGCTAACCACGAAGAAGGTCTAAAGGAAATTTACAAGAAACTTAGACCAACTGAACCGCCAACAGTAGAAAGTGCACGTGCACTTCTTAACTCATTATTCTTCGACCCTAAGCGTTACGACTTAGCTAAGGTTGGTAGATATAAGTACAATAAGAAGCTTTGCCTTTCCAACAGAATCACTGGCGTTATTGCTGCAGAAGACGTTATCAACCCAGAAACAAGCGAAATTATGGCTGAAAAGGGCCAGAAGATCGACAAGAATCTTGCGGTTGAAATTGAAAACGCAGGTGTTCAGTACATCTATGCTTACGGTTTAGATAAGGATAAAGAAGACCAGGTAACTAAGATTATCGGTAACAACTTTGTTGATTTAGCTGCTTATGTAGATTTTGACTACACAGAATTAAAGCTAACTGACAAGGTGTTTTATCCTGCATTAAGAGAAATTCTTGACAGTGCAAACACTGAAGACGAATTAAAGGAAATGCTGGTAGACAGAAAGAACGATCTTTCTCCTAAGCATATTATCATTGAAGATATTATTGCTTCCATCAGCTATATCTTAAACTTAAATTATGGCATCGGCACAACTGACGATATTGACCATTTAGGCAATAGAAGACTAAGAACAGTTGGTGAGTTATTACAGAACCAGTTCAGAATTGGTCTTGCTAGAATGGAAAGAGTAGTTAAAGAAAGAATGACTATTCAGGATATCGATGTTACTACACCACAGGCCTTAATGAACATTAGACCTGTAACTGCTGCTATCAAGGAATTCTTCGGTAGCTCCCAGTTATCACAGTTCATGGACCAGAACAACCCTCTTGCAGAATTAACTCACAAGAGAAGATTATCTGCGTTAGGTCCTGGTGGTCTTTCAAGAGAAAGAGCGGGCTTCGAAGTTAGAGACGTACATTATTCTCACTATGGTAGAATGTGTCCTATCGAAACTCCAGAAGGTCCAAACATCGGTCTTATCGGTTCCCTTACAACTTACGGTATCATCAACCAGTATGGTTTCATCGAAACTCCATTTAGACTAGTTGAAAAGGGTACTGGAAGGGTAACTGACGAAATCCACTCTTTAACTGCTGAGGAAGAAGAAATGATGATCGTTGCAC
>JAFYLX010000052.1 GCA_017556895.1 Bacillota bacterium
AGTTCATTAGATGTAAAATAATCAACTAGTGCCCTGTACGCTGTATCTTCATAATCACTAACGCCCTTCAACTTCTTAGAGCTTTTATTTAGAATGCTTGTATTCTTTACCATATATTGCAAGTCAGAGTTTGGAAATTCTCCACTACCCCACCAAGCAGCATCCAGATTAAGTAATAATAAAACTTGAGGTAATACTTTATCAGCACCTTTCTGTACACCTGCACCTTCATCAATTGCGCTATAGTACGTATTAAAGGTGAAAGTGTGTCTAGGCTGTTCTTTATAAGCTTCTGTAGCAGATTTATCAGAACCAGCCCGCATAACAGTCATAGCTGGTGCATAAACAATAGAAGTCAATGCTTCATCAGTATCTTCAAGCATATTTAGATTACTTAAATAGTAATTAAGCTCATCTACATATGAACCACTACCAACTAAATAATCTATAGCTATAAGTGCATCCAGATATCTAAGCGCACGATGATACGTACTATCTACATTTAAGTCTTTTACACTATCCGATATGGCTTCTAGATAATTCGCAACATTACCATCATTATCTTGAAAACAACCTAATAGACACTCTGCAGCATATTTAACACGGTCACTACTAAGATAAATAGGCTCAATTTTTGCATAATCACCTAAACCATATATCTTATATACTTTACTATTTCCTATATACGCTATCCGCAGCTGCTTATCTTGGAATGCCTCCCATAGCTGTTCACGGACCACGCCTTGATCTATTTCCTTAGTTTGACCTGACTTATTACTCTTACCCGTAGCCTGCCACCCAGAACCAAACTCATAGCCATTATAAGAAACGGTGTACCCATTAATATTACTCTTATAAGTCTCTCCAGGAATATACATCTGCTGGTCTTTCATAGCATTCTTAACAGAAGATTCAGAAACTGTACCCTCTCTAAGCTCTATATAGTCCTTTTCCCAGGACCCTCTATCATAAGCATTCTGTGGCGCTATTTCCCAGTACGCAATTGATGGCCAGAATCCCCTACTAGTCTTAAAATTCTGAGTAGATTTTCTTTGCGCAGCCTTTATGCCTGTACCTACATTGTAAACAGCAGCAAAAGATTTTCCAGCTTTTTGAGCCGCATTTAAACTGTCCATATAAACATACTTGGACGGGTCGAATGCATAATCACCAAATTTAGCTTTTTCGCCTTCTACAAGAACATAAAACAACTTATTAGCAGCCCAGGTATAAGAAGCTTTAACGTTGTCTATATAGAATGTTCTGTAAATTAAAAGTTCACCAGCGTTCAGATTATATTCTTCTGCTTTATCAAGAGTATCTTTATAAGTTTTCGTTTGTTGTATACCTACAACGTAACCCCACCAAGATACTGCGTAGACACTAGAACCACCAGATGAACCCCATGATGTAGTATCTACTTTTTCAGAAGCTGAACCAATAACACCTGCAGTATCCGCATACACAGGGATTGCATTACTTGCCAATAAGCTCAAAATTAAACTTAAAGCTATCATTGGCCTCATAAACTTCTTCATAAACAACCTCCTTTAAACCAAATTATGGGCTGTAACTATTTTGCTAGTTACAGCCCAATTTTTATATGTTGCTGTAGTATATTACTGAGTTGCTAAAAACTCCTTAATAAACTTACCTAAATATAACGGCTTAGTGAAGTCTGGTGTATACCATTCATCACTATAATCGTTATTGTTTTTGTTCTGTTCATCACATGGCTCCACGATAGTTTTATTATACCAATCAAGCCAAGATGAGGAACTGCCAGAGTTTTCGTATACATTATATAACTTCTTAAAAGTTTCGTAATTATAATCCTCATACAAATAACCTAAGCCTAAACGACCAAGCTTAGTCACAAGATAAGGACTTTCCTGATTACGACTAGACCATCCAAGAATATAATCATCCGAAAACTCACTAAAAGGTCTGCATAAGAACTGCACAAATGGGTCCTTAGTAGCATCCGCTTCAGACTCAAAGTGATAAAGCTCAAGAATCACATGAGTATCAGACTCTGCAGTCACTACAAACATAGTCTCTCGAGTGCTAGAATAATAAGAACCTGATGCTAAAACATCATAATCGCCCTCAACACTCTTAAACCACTCACTATCCTTCGGGAGAATCCACTTATCCCCTATAACATTAGTACGTTCTTTCGTAGAACCCCCTGCAATATCGCCTGCAGCCCAATCAGCAGTTCTACCATCTTCTACTGCTGAATAGCCTGTATGCTTCTCTACCCCATACTTACCATTATAGATGATATCATTAAATCCAAATTTTCTCCAGTGATAACTTGTTTCTTCCCAAACCCAGCTATACTTAAATGCTGGATTCTCCCGAAGTTCTGCAATATGTTCGTTGAAAAACTTCTTATCAAGGACTTCACGTAAGTATTCTGTATTAACGTACGTTAAATCTCTATTAGAGATAAAAACATCACAACCCTTTTCAGTCGTAAGGCTTAATACAACAATGCCATTTTTAATTTCAGTTACCCACCAACAAGAGTGCTCAGCACCATTAAGATATACCAAATCACCCTTCTTTAAAGTAACTTCATTATCTTTCCAGTCCACTACAGCAAAGTTCTTTTCCATAGTTTTAACTGATGTTAAAACTATAGAATCACCTACAACAATCCCAGAACCATCATCACTCAATACGTAATGTAAATTTAAATCATCTAAAGCATGCTCAGAAGTCGCATCATACCAGTCAATCTTCGCAATATCCTTCTGATACTTCTCCGCAATCTCTGGGTCAATAGCTGCAATTGCATCGTAGTTAGCCCTTGCCTGTTTAGACATCTTTACAGATGCTGACTTTGCAGTCGGCTTCGGGGTGACAGTTGCTTTCGGAGCCTTAGTCGCTTTCGGAGTTGCACTAGCTGCTACAGTCGGAGTTGCAGTAGCCTTAGGCTCCTCAGTCGGCACTGGTGTTACAGTAGGTTCCGGAACCTCAGTTGGGATCGGAGTCGCAGTTGCTTCAATTTCCGGAGCTTCAGTTACTTCTGGCACAAGCGTAGCAAACGGAGCCTCAGTCACACTTGGCATCGGCGTTACAGTCATCGCCGGAACTTCAGTTACAACCGGCGCCTCAGTAATTTTAATCTCAGGCGTTTCAGTCCCTGCCGGAACATCTGTAACTTCCAAAGTTACGTTTGCTGTAGGAACTCCCGTTGCTACAGAAGCATTTGGCTTTTCATCATCCTTCGTAAAAACGAAAATACAAGTTACCATAATTGCAATAAATGCAACAATACTTAAACCATAAAATAATTTCTTCATACGTCGTCTCTCCTTTTAAATAAAATGTTTTGTGTGTTATTACTTTTCTCTTTTCATTCTTATATGAAAATAAAAGTAAAAATTTTCTTTCTTGAAATTTTTTCATAAGTTACACTATACTTATAAATAAACTTCAAAATAGAAAGCTTTTAAACTTCTTCTATTTTCATTCTTATATGTGTATTTGGAAAATTCTTTTCTATTTTAATTTTGTGGGTAGCTTTTCAACCACCCACATGAATCATTTAAGTTAAACTAAAGCTAACTTTTTATCTTCTACAGTAAACAAATAAGGACGATAACCTAATATATCCTCTTCCATAAGCGCAGTAGAATTTATCTCACCGATCATATTACAAATATCATCTAAGTCTTTATATTTTCCACCATCCCATGCTAAGATAATAACCTCATGTACCGAACTAGGAAGAATTAATAATTGATTAGTTTTCATAATCTTCGCAGCATCAAGCAATACACTAGGATATAACATTAAAGCAGCACCATAAATACCATACGTATTTGATAACACGTACATCTGTGGTGCCCCAAGCATGTCAGCCAAATCAACGGAGTCATCAATCAAATCTCCTAATACATCTCCCATACGTCTAAAAGATGTTGGCATTAATCGAAGTGTATTTGCAAATGCAACACTCCACAAATCTTCTAGACTAACATCCCACTGTTCTTTAATCTTATCCGTAACAGTAACTGATTGAAGACCGTCACCATCATGGTCTAAATAGATTCTAAAAATAACTGCCAAGTCTAATTTACGAACGTATGGCTTATCTGATAAAAATTTCACATTTTTATCATACGGAACTACCGTAAAATAAATATATCTGTAAATAAGTCTATAATCGGCAATAACTTCTGTATTAACCACTTTTTCATCTATTCGTTCTAGAATATGATCATATATCTCACCTAGGATGGAATCCAGTGATTGACCCTCATTAAATTTCTTTAGCCAAGGTTCTATGTAGACCACAAGACCAAAGTGTGCACCCGTTCTTCTTGCCTCGACGCCAACCCACTTACAATCATTTTGCTTAACTACTTCTGCTATTTTTACCTCGATACCATCTGCTAAACCTCTTGCTCCTAAACCTGCTACAACTACTGTTTCAAACTCACCCATACTATACTTCTTACTCATAATAAATCATCCTTTCTACATCTTTAAATTCTCTTTTAGTGAATAATAACCATCGCCTATAATTACATGGTCCAATAGAGTCACTCCAACTAGTGCACAAGCGTCTTTAACGCGTCTAGTAACTAAGATGTCATCTTCTGAAGGTGTCGTGTCTAAACGAGGATGATTATGCAAGATGATAATAGAACACGCACCAACAAGTAAAGCCCTCATAAGAATCTCACGAGGGTTTAATATACTTGAATTCATAGTACCGTGTGATACTAAAAATAACCCAAGTACTTTACTCTTTGTATCTACTGCCAGCAAGTAAGTTTCCTCTTCTGCAAGGTCACATAAACGTAGCTGCTTGCTGGCAAATTCGTAAACTACCTCGGGGCTGGTAAGACGACCCAGCCCGTCCGGCACGTTATAGAATTTCTTTACTCTTAATGTTACACGATCCGTACTGCGATTTCTTAAAAGGCAATAAGACCGTACCCTCATATACCACCAACTCCTATTAATCATAAAATGACAAGTCATATGAATAGCCTGCGGCAGCAGCTAACTCTGCAGTTGCGTAAGTCTGCTTAACAGTACCAGTACCATCATACAACTTAGTATGTGTATAAAGCTTCTTTCCGTCTTTCTCATATGCTACATACTGATTAGCAAATACAACATGAGAACCACCAATAGCAAATGAATCATAACTCTCCGTTGCATCCATTTCTACACCCTTGACATACGCCAAGACTGTAACGCCCTTAATCGGATTCGTTTTTACAATTTCCGTTAGCTCACCTGGTAAATAAACAAATGTGGAAGAAGCACCTTCGGTAGCCTTTGCAACAGCATCAGTCATTACCTTAGATATTAGACCATTTATATACCTAGAAGTTTCCTGTGTAGTTAATGGACTAACCACTTCTTGTACTTTACCGTTATACTCCATACTTACGTAAGAATCACCTAAACGTAAACTGTACATTCTTCCATTTTCGTGTGTGTAGGTGTATGGTCGCTTTGGTCGAAAAACCAAATCAATAGCGCCATTTGCATTTATCTGTGTAGGTTCCGCTAAATAGAACCCGTCGTTTGATGTTACACAGAATGCTTTTATGTACTGCGACTTAATAAGAACCTGATTTTCTACAGAATAGGAATATCCCAAACTCTCACACATCATTCGTACAAACTCATTTAAAGCTTCATCCGGATCTATCTGAACTGATACCACACCTGCGTAATCCGCTTCAAGGTCATACGTTGTTGACACGACAGACATAACTGCTGCATCAGATGCGTAGTTTGATACAACATCTAAGTAATATTGCTCAAACTCTGTATTAAATGAAAGCATGAAACGTACAAACAATAATGTAGTACCTATCCAAATAAATAATGCTACAGGGATTGCGATAACTTTGAATCTATCCATAGTTACCTCACTTTCCCGACTAACGTAAAACCTTCCCTGCTAG
>JAFYLX010000053.1 GCA_017556895.1 Bacillota bacterium
AACAGAAAGCACGGCAAACTTGCTACTCAAAACTGGCAGATTGTTCAGCAGACTGACTATAGATTCAAGATGGGCGAACAGTATCTTCCTATGAAGGAACAGATTAAGGCTCTTTATGAAGAAAGAAACTTTGAAGAACTTCAGGAAGTATTCAAGGATTATTCCGATGCTTTAGATGTTACGCTAAAGAATAAAAAGTCATTCGCTTTTGATAGAGAAATCCTTGATATTTACATTGAAATGCTTGCATATAACGGACAGTTAACAAGAATCAAGAACGTTTTAGGTTATATGCCAAAGACTCACACTGAAACTGTAGCTGTGTATGAAAAGGACTTTTAATAATGATAGATAGACACGAAATGTTGCTTAATTTCGTAAAGAAATTCAACAAAATATGCGTAGACAATGATATAGAATATTTTATCGGATGTGGTACAGCTCTTGGTGCTATTAGACACAAAGGATTTTTACCTTGGGACGACGATATTGACTTAATCATGAAGAGGGACGAGTATTTAAGAGCTAAGCCTATCTTTAAGAAAGTTTTCCCTGAAAACTGGGTTATCGTAGATAACGACGAGTTTGAAGGTTACAACAATCCTATCGCTAGAATAGTAGACACTAACAGCACTGAATTTACTAGATCTAGACTAGTTGATGGAACTCCTCATGGCAATCAGCTAGAAATCTTCTTATTAGACCCAATCCCTGCAAGTGAAATCAATCAGGGACAGTACTATAGAGATTGGTGGCTTTACTGCGAAACTAAGACGTATAACTTCTTAGTAGCAAATAAGGCCTTAAATATGGAAAAATTCCCAATCAATGAGTACCTAAAGACTAAAAATCAGGAAGAAAGAACTGCGCTTGCTAATGAACTAGAAAAGAAGCTTTTAGGTTACAAGGAAGAGGACTGCGATTATTATCATTTCCGTTGGGGTATCGAATGGATCTGTTATCCTAAGGAAACATTTGATCATCAGGTTTGGGTTGACTTTGAAGACACTGTGCTTCCGGTTGCAAATGGTTATGTAACTGAATTCTTCACTGACTATGGCGATACATGGATGATGATTCCTGATGTTGAAGACCAGCAGGTTCATTCAACTATCGAAAACTTCAATGTTCCATACAAGGAATATGAAAAGCTTCTTGAGAAGGTTATCGATTACAAGAAGTCTAGACAGTCTAAGATGGAAACTAAGCCTCTAAACGTTGTTAAGAACTATAACGACGATATGGTTAGAAGATTATATCTACATCATGATAATGTTAGAGTTAGTATGAAGTACGCTGAAGGTAGCGAACTAAGAACTGCGGCATTCGAAGCTTTAGAAAATAAGGATTATTTGGCTGCACATGAGGCACTAGAATATTTCCATGCTCAGCAGGAAAAGAACTTCGAAAGATATATGCTTGCTACTCGTGATATGGAATTGCTTGCTGCTGCACTTGAAACTAGTTTCGTAGTAGGAGACTGGCGTTTCATTGAAAAGACTAGAAAGATTATAGTTAATAAACCTGAATTAATTACTGAAAAGATTCAGGCCGTCTTTGATATTGTTGCAAAGGCGAGAGCTGCATACTTCTCTCAGTTCTATGAAATCAAAGACGAACACAAGGAAACTGTTGTAAACGTTTTAGCTCAGTATCCTGATCAGGTTCAAATGATTGAAATGAAGCATATGATTTCTTGCTATGACGAAAATTGCAATAAAGAAGAATGCTTAAATGATATTGAATCTTTAGAAGATAGCCTTAGAGAAAGACCAACTATGGTTATGCTTAAGATTTACTGTCTATTACAGCTTGATAGACGTAATGAGGCAGAAGAACTATACGAAAACGTTCGTTTAACGATCAAAAACGGTATGGTTCTGAACAAACTAAAGGAATTAATGGGATATTAATTTTTATGAGAGACTTTGCACTTTTTGCATAGTCTCTTTTATTTGTGTAATAACAACAAAAAAGTTATTGTAAACTTATTTATGTTCACGCAATGAACACAATTCTCTCAAAATAAACATATTAATAGAGATAAATGTTGCAAATTTATTGTTGACTGTTCAAAAAGTGTCTGTTATAATACAAATATGAACACAAAAGGGAGGTTTATTATGAAAAAATTGGTTGTTATGCTGATCATGGTATTATGCTTTGTAACAGTATTTTCCGGATGCGGCGCAAAAGAAGAAGTTATCATTTACACAAATATTGAAGAAAATCGTAGTCAGTTATTACAGGAAAGAGTTAACGAACAGTTCCCTGACTTAGATGTTAAGATTCAGTACTTATCTACAGGTAACACTGCAGCTAAGATTAAGACTGAAGGCACTAACGTAGAAGCAGACATCGTTTTAGGTCTTGAAACTTCCTACATGGAAAGCTTAAAGGACAACTTCGTTGTATTAAACGGCTTAGATGGAATCAACGATGACCACTACTTAGATGGCATCAACCCAGAACACGGTCAGTACTACATCTGGGACCAGTATTCCGCTTCTATCACAATCGATAAGAAGTTCTTCGACGATAAGGGTTGGGCTTATCCAACATCTTACGAAGATTTATTAG
Organism: Bacillota bacterium; assembly: GCA_017556895.1. The sequence continues at coordinate 2,581 of JAFYLX010000053.1, forward strand.
ATCCTAAGTATGCAGGTCTAATCGCAATGCCAGACCCTAAGTCCAGCGGCACAGGTTACATGTACTACCTAAACGTTATGAACTTAATGGGTGAAGAAGAAGGTCTTGCTTACTTCGATAAGTTATCTGCTAACATTGCTCAGTTCACAACAAGCGGCTCCGGTCCAATCAGCTTATTAGTACAGGGCGAAGTTGCAATCGCTATGGGTATGACATACCAGGGCGTTGAAGAAATCAACAAGGGTGCTGATTTCAAGGTAATCGAATTTGATACTGGTCTATTATATAACACAACATCCATCGGTATCATCAAGGGTAAGGAAGCAGACGAAAACGTTCGTAAGGTATTCCAGTGGGTAAACACTGAGTTCTCCTTATATGACAAGGAAAACTTCATTCCTGGTAAGATCTTCAAGGAACAGACTACTAGAATTGAAAATTACCCAGAAACAGTTAAGTTATCCGACATGACAGGAATTGACGATAACGCAGTAAAAGAAAGATTATTAGCTATTTGGAAGTATTAAGGAAGTATTAAATGAAAAATTGGATTAAAATTGAAGGTATTACAAAAGTATTCGATGGCGTTAAGGCCTTAGATAACATCAACTTTACAGTAGATAAGGGAGAGTTCTTATCTATCCTAGGTCCTTCAGGTTGTGGTAAAACAACTTTATTAAGAATCCTAATCGGTATCGAAGTTGCTGATGATGGTAAGATTTTCATTCACGACGAAGATATCACTAACTTAAATCCAAGCAAGAGACATATGGGCATAGTTTTCCAAAACTATGCCTTGTTCCCTAACATGACAGTTCTTCAGAATGTAGAATACGCTCTTAAGATCAACAAGGAAACTAAGGCGAATGCTAGAGAGAAGGCAATGGAAATCTTGGAAAAGGTAGGATTAAAGGATCATCTAAACAAGAAACCGCACGAAATGTCTGGTGGTCAGCAGCAGAGAGTTGCAATTGCAAGAACTCTTGCACTTAACCCAGATGTTATTCTGTTTGACGAACCTATGTCTGCATTAGACGCAGATAATAGACTAACTCTTAGAAGAGAGTTTAAGGAGATTCAGAGACAGTTTGGTATCACTATGATTTACATCACTCATGACCAGGAAGAAGCGTTCTCATTATCAGACCGTGTAATGGTTATGAACAAGGGTGTAATCGAACAGATCGATACTCCAAACAAGATCTTTAATAACCCTAAGAATGATTACGTTCGTAACTTCGTAACTAATCATCTAATCGAAAAGGTTGCATCAATCGAAAGCTGTACAAAGGTGGAAATATAATGAGAAATGAAGGTAAGTCTTTTAGAATAAGCATTTACACTTTCATAGGATTATTTTTATTTGTCTCTGTAATTTTTCCTATCGTATCAGTGCTTATCAACGTTGAGTGGAGCAACTTCGACGATTTAATTTCAAGTGAATTATTTAAAACATCATTTCACAACTCCGTAATTGTTTCTTCTGTGGGAACAATTATTTCTGTTGTTATTGCCTATGCACTTGCTTTTGCAATCAATAGAACGCACATCAAGGGCAAGAGAGTATTGACAATTATATTCACATTACCAATGTTAATTCCGTCAATTTCTCACGGTATAGGTATTATCAACTTATTTGGTAAAAATGGTATTATTACAAACCTAGTTGGAATAGATTTTGATATTATGGGTGTTAACGGGATTGTACTTGGTTCAATCTTATATTCATTCCCGGTTGCATTCTTACTATTTGTAGACGCATTCAAATACGTAGATAACTCTATGTATGAATGTGCTGAAGTATTAGGCATGAACAAGATGCAGCAGTTCAAAGAAATCACTTTCTACTATATGAAGAAGCCGATTCTTTCTGCATGTTTTGCAATCTTTACTATGATCTTCACAGACTACGGTGTGCCTATTGCTATCGGTGGTAGATATGATACACTTCCAGTATTCTTATACAGAGAAGTAATCGGTCTACTTGACTTCTCCAAGGGTGCAATGATTGGTATGTTCCTTCTAATTCCTGCATTCATTTCATTTATCTTTGATATTATGAACAAGGATGTACAGGGCAATAACAATTACAACAAGGAATTCCATATCAAAGAAGACAAGGTTAGAGATATCATCTTCACTATTATCACAGGAATTGTTGTAGTAGTGCTATTATGTCTATTTGGCTCATTCTTATATCTGGCGTTTATCAATAACTTCCCATATGATAAGAGTCTGTCATTAGTACATTTCGAATATGTAATTAGAAACGGTATTATGGGTTACATCTTTAACTCAGTCTTTATCAGTATTATAGTTGCGATTGTAGGTACAGTATTCGCTTACTTCACAGCATATATCACTGCTCGTTTTGAAGAAAAGTTCAATAAGATTTTCCACATTTTAGCTATCTGCTCATTAGCTATTCCTGGTATCTTCTTGGGTCTTGCTTACATCTTCGCATTTAAAAATACATTTATTTATAACACGTTCATAATTCTTATCATGGTTAATATTGTGCACTTCTTTGCATCACCATATTTACTTGCCTACAATGCGCTAGGTAAACTTAATAAGAATTACGAAATCGTAGGTTTAACATGCGGTGTAAACCGTGTAAGAATCATCAAGGACGTTATTATTCCAAATAGTAAAGAAACTATTTTGGAAATGGTAAGCTATTTCTTCGTGAACTCCATGATTACAATCTCTGCGGTATCATTCCTGTTCAACACAGACAATATGCCGATTTCATTGTTAATCAATCAGTACAAAGGACAGCTAATGTATGAAGAAGCAGCGATAATTTCTTTGACAATTTTAGCAATTAACTTAGTATTCAAAGCAGTAGTTGGCGTACTTAGAAAAAAGTTTGGTGGGAGAAAAATAGGTGAAATTAAGTAAAAATATATTTGAAGTATTATCTTTGATCGCAGTTAACAAAGATAAGTTATCTCAGAGAAAGATTAGCAAGATGACAAATCTTTCCGTAGGAACTGTAAATAAGATTATCAATGAATTAATCCAGGAAGGTGCGTTAGTATATAACGACAACGAAATCGAAATTACAGAACACGGTTTAGAGTTATTAGAACCATATAGAGCGAAGAGAGCAATCTTACTTGCTGCTGGTTTCGGTTCTCGTATGAGACCTATCACTCTAAACACTCCAAAGCCTTTAGTAACTGTACACGGTAAGAGAATTATCGAGTCCATTATTGAAGCATTAATCGCTGTAGACATTACAGAAATCTACATTGTAAGAGGTTATTTAGGTGAACAGTTCGATGTTCTAAAGGAAAAGTATCCGTTCATCACTCTTGTTGACAATCCTCTATACAATGTAACAAACAATATTTCTTCTGCATTTGCTGTACGTGACAAGTTCCAGAGCGCTTACGTAATGGAAGCTGACTTATTAATTCACAATCCAGCAATCATCAAGAAGTATCAGTATAACTCCAACTATACTGGTCGTTACGTAGAAGTAACAGACGACTGGTGCTTCGAAATGAAGAACGGATATATCGATACTCTTCAGATCGGTGGTAAGAACGTATACCATACTTACTGCATCGCGTACTTCACTGAAGAAGATGGTAAGCAGATGGAAAAGGATATCGAAGAATCCTTCACAATCCCAGGCGCTAAGGATAAGGTTTGGGACTACGTTGCTCTAGATTACTTCAAGGATCACTACAAGGTGAGCGTAAGAGACGTAGAAAAGGCAGACATCGATGAAATCGATACTTTTAACGAACTAAAGGCTATCGATAAGACATACGATGTATAAAAACACAATCAATTTTCATAATTCAAATAATTATCCCTTTGTCAGAGATGGCAGAGGGATTTTTTTAGCAATTTTATAGCGATTTAATTGACAAAAGCGTACTACAGTTGTAGTATGTAATTAAGAAGAATACTACACTTGTAGTATGAACAGAGTGATTTATGTTATAAAAGGAGGGGTATTATGAAATTAACTGATTCTGAATGGTCTGTAATGGAAGTATTATGGACTGATAAAGAGTTTGCATTAGGGGAAATTACGGATGAACTTAAGTCAGTTAAGCATTGGAATAAGAATACTGTTTTAACATATTTGACACGAATGGAGAAAAAGGGGATTGTATCAATAGATAGAGGCAGTGATAAACCGTATTCAGCTGCCATAACAAGAGAAGAATGCGCTAGAGAAGAGAGACAGGAATTATTAAACAAGGTATATAGCGGTGCGACAGGGGACTTAATCTCTGCATTCTTAAAGGAATCAAAGATTTCTAAGAAAGAGGTAGAAAGATTAAAGAAACTCCTAGATGATATGGAGGTTTAAATATGAGCACTATATATGAAGTATTACTTCAGACTATAAATGTATCTGCCATATGTGTAATAATACTAGCTTTGAAATGGTTATTACAGGATAAATTATCTCCAAAATGGCAGTATGGTGTATGGTCAGTCTTGATTATATGTATCTTAATTCCATATAGTCTAAAAACGTATATTATTCCAGGTATTGTTGTACCTATTGAAATCTTAAAGACAAACATAGAGAAGAGTATCAGCTCTAGCTATATTGAGGTGTACGAAATATTGAATGCGGATCATGTTTTACCGATTATTGATGGTAATCCAAGCAGCATAACGGACATTTTGATGATAGTTTACATAACGGGAATTATGTTATATTTGCTATGGCATCTCGTTTCATACATTAGATTGCGTACTGAATTAAACAAAGGCAAAATGGCCCAAGATGGCTATTTATCAACGGTTTGCGAAGACTATGGACTTAAAGGATGTAAAGTAATAGAGGTAGAAGGATTGGAATCCGCTTTTATATGTGGTGTATTCAATCCTGTTTTAGCAGTGCCAAGAGGAGAAGTTGTAGATGTTAAGATTCTTCTTCACGAATTATTACATTTAAAATATAAAGACCCGTTACAAAACGTTGTGTGGTGTGTTTTAAAGTCTTTACACTGGTTTAATCCATTTATGCATTACGTATTCAATCGTATTGGCAACGATATGGAAAGCTTATGTGACCAACGCGTACTTGAACTACTTGAAGGAGAAGAAAGAAGGGAATATGGAAACATATTGCTAGATATGGCCAATAATAAGTATTCTCGTATGGCAGGTACTTCATCTATTTCTAACGGCGGCAAAAACATCGCTAGAAGAATAGAGTCCATAGTAAGGTTTAAGCATTTTCCAAAGGGAATGGGATTTGTATCAATTTGTACTATTATTGTACTTGCCAGCACTATCATAACCGGTACATCTATTACATATGGTCAATCTGAATATGATCCTTTGCCAAAAGAAACTGAAAGAGCTATGGCTATCACTAGAATTAACAGATGTAATACTATGGCCGCAGCTCTAGATACATACGGTAAGGGTATCGTAAGAAAAAATATAATGTATATAGCAACTGCATCCCCGCTAGAAAGACAAGAAGAACTTGAGAAACAGATGGTAGCCAATTCTTCTAACGGTAATTTTCCAAGTCATTATCAGGTAGATGAAGTTTTCGAGGATTTAAACTGGTCATTATCCTTCTTGAATGTATATGAGGTAAGCGAGGATAAGTATACTGCGTATATTACTTTTACAACTGATTCTTATGAATTACTAGAGGACAGCGACTATGAATATGCCAAAGATTCAATATTACTACCCGTTGAGGTTTATAAGGAAGATGGCTGGGTTGTAAGGGAAATAGGAGAGCCTATAGTATATAAAGGCGTAGATGCAATATGGAATTATGCCGAATTCAACTATGATGGTGGTGCTAAAGTGCTTCGAGGACAGGGTGAAACAGGAAGCGTAGAGGTAGTAATAAATAACTTTTTCGAAATCGATAACACCGAACAAAACGGCTATACAATGGGATATATGTACGA
>JAFYLX010000054.1 GCA_017556895.1 Bacillota bacterium
GATTTTGACTATAAAAAAGAGACTGAATTGATTATTCAGTCGCTTTTATCGTTTATATGCTTATACTATTCTGTTCAAATCTCCGCCTTTTAAGAAAGACTTTAAGTTCTCTGCAGAGGTTCTAGTGATAGTCTCTCTTGCTTCAATAGATGACCATGCCATATGTGCCGTGATGATGATACCGGGCACGTTTAGAAGCGGGTTATCAGCTAGGATTGGCTCCTTTGAAACTACGTCTACTGCAGCTCCTGCTAGCTTGCCGCTCTTCACAGCGTCTGCTAAATCTTGTTCGTTTATAAGGGCGCCTCTAGCTGTATTTATTAAGAAGGCGCCATCCTTCATTTTGCTAATAAACTCTTTGTTTACGAATCCTTTGTTTTCAGCTGTCGCAGGACAGTGCAGCGTGATGATATCGGCTTTTATTGCATTTTCCGGGTCTTTGCTATAAGGAATAACTTTCATTCCAAATGCTTCTGCAACTTGTCCAACTCTTCTGCCGATTGTGCCGTAGCCAATGATTCCTATAGTCTTTCCACTTAGCTGAAGCATAGGGGATTTGATCATACAGAAATCAGGACAAGTTGTCCATTCGCCCTTCTGAACGGCATCGTTGTGAAGACCAACCTTGCTCCATAACTCTAAAATTAAAGCGAAGGTATGCTGAGTAACTGCCTCTGTTGAGTAAGCAGGAACATTGCATACTGCAATACCTCTTTCTTTTGCTGCGATTAAATCTATATTGTCGTAGCCTGTTGCAAGTGTTGCAACGAACTTTAAATTAGGGCATGCATCCATAATTTCCGCCGTGATGAGGCATTTGCTTGTGAATACAGCGGTAGCATCACCGATAGTGTCTATAATATCGTTAGGTGCGGTTCTATCATGAAGAATTACTTCTCCTATTTTTTCTAAGTCCTGCCAACTAGCATCTCCAGGGTTAACTGTATATCCATCAAGAACAACTACTTTCATTTTTTCCCTCCTTAAAGAGTATGTTAATATCTGTATATATTATAGCATTTGACGTGCAATTATGGTATATTATAATAGAATAATTATGTAAAGGAAAAGGATAATATGAGAATAGATAATAGAGAAAACAATCAGATTAGACCTGTTAGAATTACTAATAATTACCTTATGAGCCCACAGGGCAGCGTTTTAATTGAAATGGGTAATACTAAGGTTATCTGTACTGCAATCGTTGAAAATAGCACTGCTAGACATCTTGCCGGAACTGGTCAGGGCTGGGTAACAGCAGAGTATGCGATGCTACCGGGTTCAACTGGAACTCGTAAGAAGAGAGAAAAGAATAAGCCAGATGGTAGAAGCGTTGAAATCCAGAGACTTATCGGAAGAGCTCTTCGCTCAGTTGTAGATATGGCTAAGCTAGGCGAGAGAACAATCTGGATCGACTGTGATGTAATTCAGGCTGACGGTGGTACAAGAACTGCTTCCATCACAGGTGCTTTCGTTGCTATGGTTGAAGCTATGAAGTGGATGAAGTCCGAAGGCATGATTGAAGAAATTCCTGTAACTGGATTTGTTTCCGCAATCAGCGTAGGCATCGTAGAAGATGAAAAGTTACTAGACCTTTGTTATCACGAAGACTCAAAAGCAATGGTTGACATGAACGTTGTGATGACAGACAAGGGTGAATATATCGAAGTTCAGGGTACTGGCGAAGAAAGACCATTTAGACCTGAAGAACTAACAGAGTTATTAGCTTTAGCAGCTAAGGGATGTAGCGACCTACACAAGGTTCAGAAAGAAATTACAGGAGAAATCTAATATGAAAAGAATTATTGCGGCGTCTTCAAATGCCCACAAAATCAAAGAAATTCAGGCAATTATGAGCAAATTTGGTATGACTGTTGTTTCTAGAAAAGATGCAGGGATTCCGGATTTTGAAATTGTTGAAGACGGTGAAACTTTTGAAGAAAATTCTTTAAAGAAAGCTTCTGAAATTATGAAGGCATGCGGCGAAATTACAGTTGCCGACGATTCAGGCCTAATGGTTGATTATCTTGGCGGAGCACCTGGTGTTTATTCTGCTAGATTTGCTGGTGAAGAGTGTGACGACGACAAAAACAATAAGAAGCTTATTAAACTGTTAGAAGGTCTTTCTCAGGAAGAAAGAAAGGCACAATTCGTTTCAGTAATTACACTGGTATATCCAAATGGAGATGTTTTGGTTGCTAGAGGCGAATGCCCTGGCAGAATTATCGAAGTTGAAGCTGGTGAAAACGGATTCGGTTACGACCCACTATTCGTCCCAGATGGACTAGATAAGACTTTTGCGCAGCTTACTGAAGAAGAAAAGAACGAAATTAGCCATAGAGCTAAGGCGCTTGAAAAGTTAGAAGTGCTTCTTGCAGAAAGGGAAGATGCCTAAATGAAAAAAACCGTTTTTAAGGTTGGCAATCGTACAAAGACAATATTGGCAATGATTATACAGCAGTTCCAAGATCCTTTTTATCAAGGTGTTGCTGCACAAATTGCCTTTTCATTATTTCTATCGATAATCCCAATACTGATTTTACTATCTCAGTTATTAGGCTTGTTTTCCTTGTCTTTAAATGAGATACAGAATCTTTTTGGTGATTATGTGACTGATGAGGGTATGGAGCTAGTCTCAGGACTGGTTGATTATTCGCCATCTGGCCTTAACAACACTTTCCTTATTATCGTCGCACTTTGGGCGGCGTCTAGAGTACAGTTTTCTCTTTTAAGAGTTGCGAACTATACCCTAACGGATGGTGAAATTATAGGAAAGGGATATGTTAGAGATAGACTTAAGTCTATTAGAAATATTTTAATGACGGTCTTTAAGATA
>JAFYLX010000055.1 GCA_017556895.1 Bacillota bacterium
AACTTGTCCATCTGAGCTTCAACCTTAGCAGCAGCGCCTGTAGCGATAGCTTTTAGGTCGTCATCGATTTCGTCGTTTGTAGTTGCAGCTGGAACCTTGCCGCCGCAGTATTTTTCAATCATGGAAACTGTTCTTGAAACTAAGTTTCCAAGGTCGTTTGCTAAGTCATAGTTCATTCTCTTAAGCATTACTTCGTTAGTGAAAACGCCGTCCTGACCGAATGTGTATTCACGAAGTAAGAAGTACTTAAGTGCGTCGATGCCGTATCTGTCGATAAGTACAACTGGGTCAACTACATCGCCTGCCTTTGCAGCCTTGGACTTAGAAACCTTTTCGCCTCCAAGTAATAACCAGCCGTGGCCAAGAACCTGCTTAGGAAGTGGTAAACCTGCACTCATAAGCATTGCCGGCCAGATGATGGAGTGGAATCTAACGATTTCCTTACCAACAAGGTGAACATTTGCCGGCCAGTACTTGTCGTATAGTTCTGTTTCATCTGGGTAGCCTAAAGCTGTGATGTAGTTTGTAAGAGCATCAAGCCATACATAAATTACGTGTCTTTCATCTAACGGAACCGGAATACCCCAGTCGAAAGTAGATCTGGAAATACATAAGTCATCAAGTCCCTGATTGATGAATGCTGTCATTTCGTTTCTTCTGCTTTCTGGCTGAAGGAATTCTGGGCTGTTTGCATAAAGGTCAAGTAACGGCTGTGCGTACTTGGATAGTTTGAAGAAGTAAGCTTCTTCTTTAGCTGCCTGAACAGGTCTGCCGCAGTCTGGGCAACAACCGTTCTGAAGCTGGCTTTCTGTCCAGAAAGATTCACAAGGTGTGCAGTATAGACCTTCGTATTCACCCTTGTAGATATCCCCGTTTTCGTACATCTTCATGAAGATCTTCTGTACTCTTTCTACGTGTCTTGGTTCAGTAGTTCTGATAAAGTCATCGTAGGAGATTTCCATTGTCTTCCAAAGTTCTTTGATACCTGCTACAACTTCGTCAACGTACTGCTGAGGAGTAACGCCTTTCGCGTTAGCTAAAGTTTCAATCTTCTGACCGTGTTCGTCAGTACCAGTTAAGAAACGAACGTCGTAACCTGATAATCTCTTAAATCTAGCCATAGCGTCAGCCATAACTGTACAGTAAGTGTGACCTACGTGTAAGTTTGAGCTTGGATAGTAAATTGGCGTTGTAATATAATAAGTGCCTTTTGTTGTCATTTTTTCAAATCCCTCTCTATTCTTCATCCTCTAAAGTTTCGTCAGTTTTCACTGCTTCATCCTTCTTGGAAGTTAATTTTGTCATAACTTTGTTTGTTGCTGCGATTAATGCAACACCTGCAGCTAAGCCCACACCAACGATCTTTAGTGCAGCTTTGCCTGCTGTTTTTACTTCTGGCATATCTGCCTTACTCATCCCTAGTTTCATCTTTATACGTCCTTCTTTCTACATATTCAGCAATAAGTGACGCTGCCTGTTCTTCTGTGATGTAACTACTGTTGATGGAAAGATTGTAGTTTCTATAATCTCCCCATTTTTGGCAAGTATGATAGTTATAGTAATTCTGTCTCGCCTTATCGATAGTAGCAACAGTGTGAGCAATCTTTTCAGGATTATCGCCGTATTCCTCAACTGCACGCTTAATTCTATCCTCAGTTTCAGCATAAACAAATACATTTGTTACGCCAGGCATATCCTTAAGTACATAGTCAGCGCAACGACCTACGATAACGCCTTCGTTATTTTCACTGATTTCTTTGATAACCTGGAACTGTGCTAGGAAAAGTTTTTCGTTTACTGAAAGCGGGCTTGCACCGATACCTTCGCCAAGGTTTAAAGCAGATGCAAGATTGTATGCAAAGCTGCTCTTTGCCTTAAGTTCTGCGCTCTCGATAAGTTCTCTGGAAAATCCACTTTCTTCAACGGCCTTGTCGATGATTTCCTTATCGTAGAAAGGAACCCCAAGCTTTTCAGCTAGAAGCTTACCGATCTTTCGGCCGCCACTGCCGTATTCACGGCTAATTGTTACCAATTTCTTCATAGTTTATTCCTCCTCTACGAAAGCATTGTAGATAGCTCTAATAGCCTTTTGGAAGTCTTTATTGTCAACACCAACGATGATATTCATTTCGCTGGAACCCTGGTCAATCATTCTAATATTAACTTCTGCATCACCAAGAGCATTGAATAGCTTTGCGGAAACCCCTGGTCTATAGCTCATTCTGTGACCTACAGTCGCAATTAGGGCAACGTCCTCGATAATATCGATGCTGTCTGGCTGAAGTCTTGTGCGGAAAGCATCAACAATCTCATCAAGTCTGTCCCCGATGGACTGATTTGACATTACTACGGATACTGTATCGATGCCTGATGGTAAATGCTCGAAGTTTACGTTATAGTCGTCAAGTACGCCAAGGATACGTCTTACGAAACCTCTTTCGCTAGACATCATATTCTTATAAAGAGCAACTACTGTGAAGTCCTTGCTACCTGCGATACCAGTGATAATCGGTTCACCATCATCATTCTTTGAATAGTCAGGCTCTGCCGTAATCATTGTACCTGGGTCTTCAGGAATGTTAGTATTTCTAATATTGATAGGAACGTTAGCCATTCTTGCTGGATAAATAGCGTCTTCATGAAGAACGCTAGCGCCCATGTATGAAAGTTCTCTAAGTTCTTTGTATGAGATAGATGCAATCTGCTTAGGCTTCTTTACGATTCTTGGGTCAGCCATTAAGAATCCAGATACGTCAGTCCAGTTTTCATAAACGTCCGCGCCGATAGCTCTAGCAACAAGGGCACCTGTGATGTCGGAGCCACCTCTTGAGAAAGTCTTGATTTCTCCGTCTGGTGTTGTGCCATAGAAACCAGGCATTACTGCGTTTTCATGCTTTTCTAATTCTTCTCTAAGTGCTCTATCAGTTTCTTCAACTAAGATTTTGCCTTTAGCATCGAACTGAACTAGTCCTGCTGTGTCTACAAAATCGAATCCAAGGAAAGCCGCAACAAGAACAGCGTTTAAGTATTCGCCTCTTGAAGCAATATAGTCTGCACTTGGGTTCTTCTTAAGATTTTCTTTGATTTCGTCAAGATGTTCCATTAGGTTAGCTTCAACCCCAAGGTTTAAAGCAACTGCCATATATCTATCTGCAACTACCTGGAAAACCTGATCATATGGTAAATTGTGTTCCATATGGGTCTTACAAAGGTATAATAAATCCGTAATTTTATTATCTCCATCGAAACGCTTACCTGGTGCGGATACCACGATAAACTTTCTTGAAGGGTCCTGTTCTATAATCTGTTTAGTCTTAGTCAGTTGTATTCCGTCTGCAACTGAGGATCCACCGAACTTTGCTACTTTTACTCCCATTTTAGGTGTTCCTTTCTTTACAAAATTTAGTATGTACTAACAAATAATTATATTACAACACCCTTTATTTTTCAATATTTTTGTCCCATCCAAACAAAAAAGCCTGGGACTTTTTGTCAATTCATATTTCTATAAATATGACTATCCCAGGCTAATTGTTCAAATTTTTATAACTTAACCGTATACCGGCACTATGCCTTAGCTATGCATCCAAATGCAAGTCCGATTAATATTAGCGGAAGCGCAAGGTAAGCTCCTATTCCAACCACCAATAATCCGACAAACAAAATCGGAAATGCAACTATTGAAAGGAGTATTCCTGCAAGCTTCAATAGTCCCCATGTTGCCATAAATGTGAATTTTATGAATCCCCATAAAACCCAAAGTGCAAATAATCCTAAAATAATCTCAAGCATATTCGTCCTCCTAAAAATTAAACCCTTTTAACCCTCATTGTTAGGCTTCAGTCTAAACCCTTAGATCTGCCCTAACACTTATATTATACTCCTCAAAATATCTGTTTTCCATAGGAATCCACACATTTTTGAACCTTACGGCCATTTCTTCGCCGTTTCTCACCAATATTCGGCGCATTTGCTCTATAGGATCAATCATCGAAAAAGCTCTAATGTCCCCGTACTCCCCAAAGTATGGATGATGACTATATGAACCCTCTACAATACGCCAAGCTGACTTTGGCACCTCTACTCTCGCACCATAGTCCATCTTGCTGCAGTCAAATTTAGTATAACTAAAAGCTTCACCGCTAGCTAATCCCGGTAAAACCTCCTCCTTAAATCTCTCGTAATGTACATTGCCGCCTGCTTCAGCCAGTCTATCTTCAGTTCGAAGTTCCATCGGCAGGAAGAAATCATCTATCCTTACGATTGGCCCTTTAAGAATTGCTGCAAGCTGCACCGCCATAGTGCTCTTTCCGGACGCACAAGGCCCATCAATGACAATAACACCTCCATCAAGCTTTGATGCCGCAACCAGTATCGGAACTAGTCTAAGATGCTTTCTGTCAACCAATCTATAAGCCGGCTTATGTGATTCTCTATAGCTCTGGCTGTGATGCATAGGTCTAATGCCTCCTGCCTTGTATTCTTCAATCAGCCCTTCCATTTCCGGCATCATCTTTACGACTTCCGCAAGGTTATCCAGCATCTGCTCCTCGCCGCCATAGTGTTCTCTAGTCGCCATTACGAACATATCAAACAGCCATTCTTTAGGCATTCCACTAGCCTTCCATGCACCAAGATCAACTCTGGCCACATCTTCTGATATGTATTCGTATAGTGGAACGTCTCTAGGTTCTACCTTATCAAATTCTTCATTAAAATATCTACGAGCCCCGTCCAAGTCTTCCAAAAGATGTTCTGCACCAAAGGAAGCCTGATAGCACATCTTTATAACGTCCCTAAGCTCCATAGATTTTTTTGTATTTAGTTCATAATCTAAATAGTCTTTAAACTTCATTATTTTTCTTTACCGCCATTACTATGATTGGAATTAATATTAGCTGAATAACAATTCCAGGGATTGCTTCAAGAAGCGCACCACCAATAAACATCTGCCATGTGAATGGATTTGCCGTAACTCCTGCGATTACAAGTCTAGCTACGCCCCATACCACTCTGCCAAGTACCATTGCACTTAGTAGAGATGCATATATCGCCCATCTTTTTTTAGGAAGCAGATTGTATGCTACGCTAGCAACCAAGCCATATGTTGCAAGTTCAAAAGCCATAGCTATGCCAAAAGGCATCGGTGGCATTGAGAATATTGCGAATCTTAACAGTGGCGCCGTAAAACCAACTGCAACCGCCCATTTCCAGCTAACAAAGAATCCACATAATAGCACAGGAAGGTGCATCGGACAAAGCATTGCCCCGATTTGCGGAATTTGGCCTGTCACAAAAGGAAGCAGCAACGCTAATGATAAACACACTCCCGCAACAGTTAAATTTTTTACTTTACTAACACTTTTACTTGTCATTTTTTGTCTCCTTTTCTTAAGGAAACAATCCTTCGGCTTCTCCTACGAATCATTTCAAAAAATAAAAGATACAAGTCTTTCTTCTGAAAGCCCTTGCACCTTCTGGTATCTAATGATTAGCTTCTGCTGATTTCTTTAATCTTTTCGATTGCCTCATCGATTAAGTCTGACGTCGTCTTGTCGCCAGTGCCAATAATGATATTATTGCATTTATTAACAGGAAGAAGAATCTTAATTGCCTCACTTTGTCCAATGGCTGTCGCCATAGCAGGTGTAATTTCACCAAGCAGTGAATCTGCAATTACAATCCCAACAGGCCCCACGATTATGTCAGCCCTTCTGGCACCGACTATTACTGCATTCTCGCCCGTAGCTCCGTTGGTTGCTCCCGCCTTTAGCATTGCTGCTGTGGCCATAGTATTAGTCCCAACTGCTGTAATTTCAGCTTCAGGGATAAGCTTCTTGCAAGCAGCTACCATCTGCTTTCCAAGAAGTCCACCTTGGCCATCTATAACCATAATTTTCTTCATTATTCCTTCTTGCCTCTTTCACTTTCCAAGGTATCAATTAACGCCTGGTCGAGTTCCTTCTGGAGACTCTTAAACTGTGATTCTTCTGCCACGTCCACCACCTGCGCTACCCAAACTAAATTCTTGTACCAACCCTTTGAAAGTCTCTCCATAATTGCCTTTGTACAAGCCGGAGTCTTAAAAGTCGCTCTATACAGATAAACTCTGACTACTAGGCCAAAGCTAAATCCCTTAACCTCGAAGACGCTGTCTTCCTGCCCAAATTTTCTCAAAGAGTCCTTTATATCTTTAACGATATCCTCTGAAATAATGTGCATTCTACCCCTTGAGCAAATCAAGTAAAATGATGCACCAAAGCATAAAGCAAGACCAAATGCCGTCGCTTTCCCAAAAGGAATCTGCGTTGCCGCATACATAATTGCTGCCGGTATGCACCAAAACCATTTTAATTTGTCTAATCTCTCGCTATACGTTTTAGCTTTGTTCATATTTATTCTAGTACCTCACATTTCTACCCTTCTATTATATGCAACAAACACTCCCATTGCAATAAAAATCCTTGCGTGGTATAATATTTGGAGTTTAATTTTTGGAAGCAAAATTGGAGGTAAAAAATGAATTTATCAAAACCATTAAATAAATATTTTGATCATACGATTTTAAAAGCTGATGCCAGCACAGCTCAGGTTGAAGAGTTATGTAAGGAAGCTCTAAAGTACGACTTTTTCTCCGTATGTGTTAACTCCTGCAACGTTGCTTTAGCAAACGAAATGCTAAAGGGTTCCGACGTTAAGATTGCTGCAGTTGTAGGTTTCCCTCTAGGAGCGTGCACTACTGCTACTAAGGCTTTTGAAACTGAAGAATGCTGCAAGGACGGCGCTAGTGAAATCGATATGGTTATCAATGTTGGTGCTTTAAAGGAAGGTGCTATCGACTTCGTTAGAGACGATATCAAGGCTGTTGTAGACGTTGCTGCAAAGTACAACGCTACAGTAAAGGTAATTATCGAAACTTGTCTTCTTACTGACGAAGAAAAGGTTCTTGCTTGCCAGTTATCTGAAGAAGCAGGTGCTGCTTTCGTAAAGACATCAACAGGCTTCTCTACAGGTGGCGCAACAACTGAAGACATCGCTCTTATGAGAAAGACTGTAGGCGACAGACTTGAAGTTAAAGCTTCTGGTGGTATCAGAGACTACGAAACAGTAATGGCTATGATTGAAGCTGGTGCTGATAGAATCGGCGCAAGTGCTTCTGTTGCTGTTATGGAAGCAAAGACATACGAAGGAGATTATTAATATGACAGAGAGAACATCTAATCTACTTAAAGCCCTTTTTGGTCTTATCATCGCTATCGTATGCATATATCTAAGAGTTACAACAACTACTGACCAGTTCACTATTATCGGTGCAGGCCTAGGCATCTTCATGGTTATTGCCTATATCAAGAGAGCCTTCGACGTATAGCTAAACATTTAAATTTTATATTAAAAAATCCCGTAATTGCAATAATTACGGGATTTTTATTTATATGATTATAGTCCTGCCTGCTGTCTTAAAGTTTCAGCCTTGTCAGTGTGTTCCCAAGGAAGATCTACGTCAGTTCTACCGAAGTGACCGTATGCTGCAGTCTGTCTGTAGATAGGTCTTCTTAGGTCTAAATCTCTGATGATTGCTGCTGGTCTTAAGTCGAAGTTCTTTTCAACTAATAGAGCGATTTCTTCATCAGCTAACTTACCTGTTCCGAATGTATCTACTAAGATAGATACTGGCTTAGCAACACCGATAGCGTATGCAAGCTGGATTTCGCACTTGTCAGCAAGACCTGCTGCAACTACGTTCTTAGCTGCGTATCTAGCTGCGTAAGTAGCGGATCTGTCTACCTTTGTAGGGTCCTTACCGGAGAATGCACCGCCGCCGTGACGAGCATAACCACCGTAAGTATCTACAATAATCTTTCTACCAGTTAAACCTGAGTCGCCGTGAGGTCCACCGATTACGAATCTACCTGTAGGGTTAGTGAAGTACTTAGTTTCTTCGTCTAATAGTTCTGCAGGAATGATTGCCTTGATAACGTGGTTGATTAGGTCTTCTCTAATCTGTTCCTGAGTAACATCAGGATCGTGCTGAGTGGAGATTAGAACTGTGTCAATTCTCTTAACACCGTTGTCATCGTATTCAACAGTAACCTGAGTCTTACCGTCTGGTCTTAAGTAAGGAAGAGTTCCGTTCTTTCTTACTTCTGTTAATCTTCTTGCTAACTTGTGAGCAAGGGAGATTGGCATTGGCATTAATTCAGGTGTTTCGTTACATGCGTAACCGAACATGATACCCTGGTCTCCAGCACCAGTTTCTTCGATCTGGTCGTCTAAAGTACCTTCCTTGTACTCTAATGCCTTGTCAACACCCATAGCGATGTCTACAGACTGTTCGTCGATTGCGGAAAGTACTGCACATGTGTTTCCATCGAAACCGTAGTCACTTCTGTCGTAACCGATGTCTAGGATTACCTGTCTAACAATCTTTGGAATATCTACATAGCAGCTTGTGCTGATTTCGCCCATAACCATTGCATAACCTGTAGTAGTTGTGGTTTCTGCAGCAACTCTACCATATGGGTCTTCTGTAAAAATTGCGTCTAAAATCGCATCTGAAATCTGGTCACAGATTTTATCAGGATGCCCTTCAGTAACGGACTCTGATGTGAATAATCTTCTCATTTTTTCCTCCCTTTCAATTTACATCCTTATTGTAATAAAAAACCTCTCCGTCAGAAAGAGAGGTTTGAATTCGAATGTCTTCTTCCTCATCTTTCAGAACTAACAATTCTGTAGGATTTAGCACCTTTTATGCTATCAAAAGCACCTAGGTTGCCGGGCTTCACAGGGCCTATTCCCTCTGCCTCTCTTAATAAGGATTTCAATTTTATAAAAACTTGCATATAGTATTATATATGTTTTGACCGGAAAGTCAACCTCAACCTTAATATTTTATTGTTTTTTTATAAAAATAAGGTATACTTAATTATACACGCTAAAACGTGGTATAAAACATTTAATATTCATACTATACGTGAGGTATTTAATTTGACATATACAAACAATTCACCATTCAAAGTAATAACAGGCGGTCTTTCAGAGGACGTAAAAAGCAGCAAAAGGGAATTTGCCGCCGCTTACGTTACCGACACTAGACTTATGGGTGTTGTTGGCATGTACGTACACTGGTATCTACCTGACAACGTCCGCCACAAAGAGCTATATCAGCTCTTCTATTTCGATGCAGAAGAACACGGCTTCGACAACTATAAGAGCTTGCTTTGTGCAGGGACTTCTGACGATGCCATTCTTGTAGCAAAGGCAGAAAACACGCTTTTCGGTGGTCTAGGCGGAAAGCAGGTATATATCACAGAAAAAGAAGCCCGCTTCTTGGTTCAAAAGTACGCAAAATTCAACGAAGAACACGGCATACCAATGCCAGACGGTTTCAAAGAATACGGTTTTATGGTAGAGGAAAAAGTTGAGCTTACCGACGAAGAGGAATATGCTCTAATGTGCAAGCAGTGCACTGGCATAGATTCACCTTACCAGGTCATCAACTACTTCCTAATGCGTTGCTACGGCAAGGACTTCGAGGCCGCTAAAAGTCTTACTAAGGGTTACGTTAGAACTAACATTTTCCCTGAACACAAGATGGCCACTTTCCTTCGTAACAACATCGAGGAAGCACCAGACGATGTCAGCGGCACAAACAGCAAGTACTTCGTCACAAATGACGACAAGGACTTCGGCACTTTCGACACTTTTAAGTCATACATGTGCGAGTCTCTAATTGAGTATGATGGCAAGTACTTCTTGATCGTAACTCAAGTTACTCTAGACCAGCTAAAGGTCGTTAAATACGAAAAGGTGTCTACTTTTAAGGTCACTACTGCCGAAGCATCCATGATGACATCCCGAGGGGAGTTCGTTACAGTATGCGATTTAGTAGAGGATGCTCCTGACTTTAATAGAACTTCAACTAAACTGACTACAAAGTCCATGGTTTCAGACTATGATAACGGCAAGTTATTCATGATTTTCCATCCTGATAACGATCACGTTAAGAAAAAGACTTACTCACTAAACGACGATGTCAAAGGGATCTATTACCTTGTAGACGACAGCCAGCTTATCTTGGCCTCCTATAGTCTGGAAGGAATCCGAGATTTGGAGGCAGATCTTGCTGCTTCATACATGTCAAACTACGTAGTACCTGTTTCAAAATATGAATTCAAGGAGCCAGTATTATTCGAATTCATGAATAGCGTGTTTGACGACTTCGAGGACTTCGTACAGATGATCGCTCTGCCGGGTCAGGGTTTTGACGAATAGTTGCTTAAATTCCGAAATACTACCAAATAAAAAACACGAAAAACGCTTTTTCTAATGCGTTCTTCGTGTTTTCTTAATTTCTTTGCTTATTCCTCTACTTTTTCTTCAGTTGTTTCGTCTACAACTTCTTCAGCTTCTTCAACTTCTTCTGGAAGTCCGCCGCAACCTTCTACGCTGCAACCGGAGCAATTGCC
>JAFYLX010000056.1 GCA_017556895.1 Bacillota bacterium
AGCAAAGATGACACCGAGAAAACAGAGAGGAAAATAAAATGATTACAAAAAGAATTATACCTTGCCTCGACGTCAAGAACGGCCGAGTAGTTAAAGGAGTAAAATTCAAAGACCTAAACGACGTTTCTTCCCCTGTGGAACTGGCTAAATACTATTCCAGCGCAGGTGCAGACGAATTAGTCTTTTACGATATTACGGCTTCCTTCGAAGAGAGAAAACTGTTCACTGACATTCTTAAAGAAGTTGCTTCTCAGATTTTCATCCCACTTACCGTTGGCGGTGGAATCAACACGATCGATGACTTTGACAGAGTATTAAAATGCGGAGCCGACAAAGTAAGCGTCAACTCCGGAGCCATCAAGAATCCGGAGCTGATCACGGAAGCTGCCAAGAAATACGGCAACCAGTGCGTAGTACTAAGTGTGGATGTTAAGCGCGTACCGGTAGATGTCGCAAACACAGAGGGTAGCGACACACCTTATGAGTTTCGCGTGTTCGCCAAGGGCGGCAGAGAAGATACCGGTATGGAAGCAATCCAGTGGATCAAGAATTGCGTTGAGCGCGGTGCGGGTGAAGTCGTAGTTAATTCCATCGATACAGACGGAGTAAAGGGTGGATTCGACCTTGAGCTTCTAGCGAAAGTATGCGAAGTGGTCTCCGTTCCTGTAATCGCTTCAGGCGGTGCAGGTTCAAAAGAAGATTTCGTAGACCTGTTTAATAAGGTTCCTGATATTTCTGCAGGACTTGCGGCATCCATCTTCCACTTTGGAGAAGTTGCGATAGACGACCTTAAGAAGACTTTAGACGAAAACAACATTACAGTGAGGGTATAAAATGATTAATATAGATGAATTAAAATTCGACGCAGCCGGCCTAATTCCGGCAATCGTGGTCGATAATCTTACTAATAAAGTGCTTACTCTAGCATATATGAATAGAGAAAGCCTCAAAATCTCATTAGAACGCGGCCAGACTTGCTTCTACAGCCGTTCCAGACAGGAACTTTGGTTAAAGGGCGAGACTAGTGGCAACTATCAGAATATCGTATCCATCACAGCAGATTGCGATAAGGATGCCCTAGTTGTGGTTGTCGATAAGGAAGGGCCAGCATGCCACACAGGCAGTGATTCCTGCTTCTTCAATCCTGTATATAAGAGCGCTGAACGAGGCGAATTTTCACTAGATGGACTTTATGACCTGCTTCAGGGAAGAAAGGACGAGATGCCGGAAGGTTCCTACACTACTTATCTTTTCCAGAAGGGAATCGATAAAATCCTTAAGAAAATCGGCGAAGAGTCAACAGAAGTAATCATCGCCGCAAAGGCAGACGACAAAAAAGAAACGGTCTACGAAATCGCAGACCTGGCATATCACATTATGGTTATGATGGTTGAGATGGGCATTCCACTAGAAGACGTCAGAAAAGAATTGGCATCCCGCCACATCATCGACCACAAGGTAAAACAAGAGAAGATGACAGAATAGTAAAACAGGGAGTTCACTAGAACTCCCTTTGTATTTTCTATATACTTCTTATAGCCTCTTTAAGCTCGTTGATGTCAGTAATCTGATTAACCTTGCCACGGAAAGCAGCCGCCCCGTGTACTCCCTTTAGGTACCAGCCTACATGCTTTCTCATCTCACGCACCGCAGCGTATTCGCCCTTTAGGTCTGCAAGATCCTGTAGATGGCGAATCATCATTTCCATCTTTTCTTCCTTTGTTGGAGGCGGTGGTAATTCATCTCCCTTCCAAGCTGCTATTACTTCCTTGAATACCCAAGGGTTTCCAAGGGCTCCACGGCCTATCATAACGAAATCACAGCCAGTCTGGTCCATCATAGCAAGCGCAGACTCTGCATCTACCACGTCTCCGTTTCCTGTTACAGGAATATCTACGGCTCTCTTAACGGCCGCAATATGTGACCAGTCGGCCTTTCCGCTGTAGAACTGCTCACGAGTTCTACCATGTACCGTAATCATTGATGCGCCCGCCGCACTTATGGCATGAGCTACTTCTACGCAGTTGATGCTTTTTTCATCCCAACCAATTCTAATCTTTACGCTTACAGGCTTGGACGTATTTTTAACCGTCGCAGAAACCACGTCATAGATTAGGTCCGGATTCTTAAGCATAGCTGAACCCTCGCCGTTCTTTACGATTTTAGGAACAGGACAGCCCATATTTATATCTAGCATCGCACAAGGGTATTTATCTAGTTCCCTTGCAGTAAATGCCATAACCTCTGGTTCGTGTCCGAAGATTTGGAACACTACAGGTTTTTCTTCTTCATATATGTGAAGTAGTTTGCCGGTATTCTTGTCACCGTACCATAACCCTTTTCCGCTTACCATTTCGCTAAAAACTAGGGCAGCGCCCTGTTCTTTGCAAAGTCTTCTCGTAGGAGCATCTGTTATGCCTGCAAGAGGAGCAAGAAAAAAGGGATTATCCAGTTTCAAATCGGCAATTCGCAATTCTTTCATGGTTCTCCCTTTCTACTTCTATTATTGTTTATTGTTTTGCCGCTTCTTCTAGTCTCTGAAGTGCAAGCGCAATTGTTAATCCAGGAATTACACGGTTACCTGTAATTTCAGCTCCTAGGATTTCGTTAATCTTCTTTAGTCTGTACTGAACTGTATTTGTATGGATTCCCATAAATTCAGCAGTCTTACCACTGTTCATGCCCGCGTCAAGCACGAATGTTTCGAGAGTTTCAAGAAGCTGCTTAGCCTTGTTGTCACCTTCTTTGCGGAAGTGTGCAAGTAAGTCAGTATAATTCTTCTTTAAGTATCCACCCTGAGTCTGAATGCTGATGCAACCAGAAACTAGAGCTGTCTCGTACTTCGTAAATACTCTCTTGTATGGGAAAATGTATCCAGCAAAGTTCCACGTTTCGCCGATTAGTCGGAAACCGTCTCCGGCACCTTCGAGACCGTCAAGACCTGTGGAATGATAAATTCTAACGTGTTTCTTTTCTTTTAGTTCTTCGAAAAGTCTTACGCAAACAGCTTTTTCGTTACTATCTTCGCCAGACTCTAGGTTAGGACCCTTGAAGATTACGCCATAGCTTTCTTCATCTTCGTTGATCTTTAGGACTTTTAGTAGTCCCTTTTCTTCGTAAGAGTCGATTATATTTTCACAATTGATATTGTTAATACCTCTTGCGTAGAATACAGAAATTAGGTCTTCAACTTTAACCTCAAGGTCACTCTTCAGGGAGTGTGCAAAGCTTGTGTTACCTCTCATTAGAGCCTTAACAAACTCAGTCTTCGCATCTCTTTCAGGCGTAAAGTTCCACATACCCATTGCTAGTTCAACGATTTCAGCTAGTTTGTTGATTTCGTTTGTGGAATAGTGGTCTTCATTATCTACGATTAGTAAATAGTACTTCTCGTGATTAATCTCAACTGTTCCCCAGTAAGTATGAACACCGTTAATTTCTACAAGGCTGTATAAGTTGCCAAGATTCATTGCAACTTCTCTGCCCTTTCTGATGGCAGCATCGATTGTAGTCTTCTGGCGAGTCTCAACAGCAAACACTGTATTAAACTCTTCACTTAAAAGCACAATCTGGAAGTCGTTATTTACAGCAGCCTCACGAATAGCCTGCTGGAAGCTGTTATATTTTTCGAAGTTTAGTAAGTGGAAAATAGTGTTATTAATCAAAGTGTTATTGAAGTTGTTGCCATAAAGCACTTTGTCCATAACTTCTGTGATTAATTCAGAATAGTCCACTTCTTTGCCGTTAGCAATGATTATATAAGGTAGATCCACCTCTTCAGCCGCTGCAATTACATCAGACAGGCTAGCTGTATCTCCACTTGTACCTCTCTGGAAAAATACGACGCCCGCAATGCCTTCCTTGGCAAGTTCACGAACTGCCTCGCACTGTGCTAGCACGTTTTTACCCATTCCGGAAAACGTTGTAAGCACAAGTTCTTCTTTATTTCCATTGTATCTAACTGCATCACTAACATTAGTAGCATCTAATACTGAAATGCTTCTTACACGATTATCAAGGTTTTTTTCTCCTGCTACAACGATGCTCTGTTTGAAAGCATCCATCTGCAAGCAATCTCTAACTGTTACTTTCATCATCGTTCACCTTCTCATTCCCTTCAGTTTCTTCTGGGAGTTCATCTTCATCGGCTAAATAATCTGTGTCATACTTTTCTAGTTCTTCCTTTAGACGTTCTTCCTCTTCTTTTCTTAGTCTTTCTGTCTCAGCAGCTTCTTCTTCGTCTCTAGCCTTCTTAGCTTCGCCTTCAACTCTAACCTTATCAGCTAGACCTTCAGCTGTAACTTCGCCAGTGAAAAGAGCTTCGAACTGATCGCCATCGATAGTCTCGACAAGAAGTAAAGCTTCTGCAACTCTTGTAAGAATATCCATGTTTTCCTTTAGAAGTCTTTCTGCCTCAACATAAGCTTCTTCAACTAATCTTTTAATTTCTTCATCAATATCACGAGCAACTGACTCGGAGTAGTTCTTGTGAGTTGTGAAGTCATTTCCAAGGAATACTTCTTCGCTGCTTGAATAGTTGATTGGACCTAATTTTTCGCTAAATCCATACTTTGTAACCATTTCGCGAGCGATTTCTGTAGCACGCATGATGTCGTTGCTTGCACCTGTACTGATGTCATCAAGTGTTAAAGCTTCTGCTACACGACCACCTAGTAGGTGAACGATAGCGTTTTTCATGCCCTTTCTAGTTTCATAGCTCTTGTCTTCCTTCGGAAGAGTCATTGTGAATCCACCTGCTCTGCCTCTAGGAATGATTGTTACCTGATGAACCGGATCGCTATCAGGGATACATCTAGCTACTACCGCGTGGCCTGCTTCATGATAAGCTGTAAGCTTTCTTTCCTTAGGGCTAACAACTCTGCTCTTCTTTTCAGGACCTGCAATTACCTTTGTGATAGCTTCTTCAATTTCTTCCATTCTGATGAAACGTCCGTTTCTTCTTGCTGTAATTAAGGAAGCTTCGTTTAATAGGTTTTCAATATCAGCTGGAGTAAATCCAGGAGTTCTTCTTGCTAATACTTCAGGTGTTACATCTTCAGCAAGAGGCTTATTTTTACTGTGAATCTTAAAGATTTCTTCTCTACCCTTGATGTCTGGAACACCGATTACGATCTGTCTGTCAAATCTACCTGGTCTTAATAACGCTGGGTCTCAGATGTCAGGTCTGTTTGTTGCTGCTAAAATGATGATTCCGGAATTTTCTCCGAATCCGTCCATTTC
>JAFYLX010000057.1 GCA_017556895.1 Bacillota bacterium
AATGGTTGCCGATGCAGAGGCTAAAAGAAATGCAATACTAAACGCTGAATGGGATGCTGAAGAAGCGGCACGCGAAGCACGTGAAGCTCTCAAAGAAGCAAAAGATGCCGCAGCAAGAGCTAAAGAACTAAGACAACAATTAGAAGCTGGGAACATCATACATATATCTGATATAAAATCTAATAATATTACTGACGAAATCGAAAGGATTAAAAGAGAGTCTGTTTTTAAAGAAGAAAAAGTTCTCGCAGCAAGAGCAGAATCGAAAAGGCTAGCAGCCGTGGCAGCGAAAAAGGCCTATGAAGAACTCAAAATGACTCTTGAGCAAGAGAAATCAGATGAGCATACTCCTGCAGAAGATATCGGAGAAGATTCCGATAAAGTTATCGATGATGAAGTTACCAATGAAAAAGTTATCGACGATGAGTCTGGCGATGATGAAGTTATCAACGACAAGATAATCGAAAGAGAATCCTTTGGTACCGGTGAGCATAGCTCTACAATTGGGTTCTTGGCACTTATTGTTGTAATAGCATTTAATTTTGCACTTTGGAATCTAATCCAGCCATCAATAGACCAAACGGTTGTTGGTGTGATTAACTACCCGTTCCCTACAAATGGAATCGGTGCTATTGCCTTGACTATAATTGAAGCTATTATTATTCGTTTGGCAGCAATCAATATCTACGAAGTCTTCTCGGGTGTAGCAACTAAAGAAGAAATGAAAGATGTAGACACAGCAAAGCTAACTGCAATATTTGCAACCGTAGCAGCATTCATCATCGGAACAGTCGGTATGCTCGGTTGCAGGCTGTCATATGACATCATTACAGAGGATAGCTACTCTCGCTATTCCCCTTTATCCGGAACCGTATATTATGAATGGGATGACCTAGTTTATTTCGAATATAATGAATTGGGGAATTTAGGTTATATGGATGCTAACGTTTATGTCGAGTTTGATGAAGATAAAACGCCGTATATCTATTACCAAAACTTCCAGCCAGCAAAATTCAGAGACTTGACTGATGCGGCAGAAGCAAAATACGGCGAAGGTAATTCCAAAGATCTTCTAGATTACATCTTCCTCGAAAAATACGCCTATGTAAATGAACAAACAAACGAATAAGCATATAAAAAAACTCGCTGGGCATATCATATACCTAGCGAGTTTTTTATGTATTACAAATATTTTGCGATGATTCGTTCGGCCTGTTTGATGCCATCTACTGCTGCGGATGTGATTCCGCCTGCGTAACCAGCGCCTTCTCCGCATGGGTAAAGGCCTCTTACTGACAAGCTTTCGCCGTCCTGACCTCTGATGATTCTTACCGGAGATGAACTTCTAGTCTCTACTGCAGAGACCTTTGCGTCGTCTCTATCGAATCCCTTCAGCTTTTTAGCAAGGTTCGGCATAGCCTCACGCATTGCCGCAACTGCGAATTCAGGCAATGATCCTTCGACCTGTGGTGCCTTACCGTCTCTCAGTTCACCCCAAGTTGCAGTCGGCGCCTTATACTGTCTGCCCGCATTGATAAATGCGGCCTTTTCGTACTTTTCCTGGAAATATACGCCTGCAAGAATGTCGTCACTGCCAAAGTCTTCCGTTCTAACATCACAAAGTAGTGCGCTGTTAGCAGTCCCACTGTCACGGGCATGAAGACTCATACCGTTAACAACTACGCCTTCCTCCTGGGAAGACGCTAGAATTACCTGTCCACCTGGACACATGCAGAAAGAGTAAACGCCTCTTCCTTCAGCAATTCCTTCCTTGCATCTATAGTTAATCTTGTATTCAGCAGGCGGCAGACCGATTTCTTTGCCTGGTTTGCCGTACTGAGCGATATCGATTATTTCCTGCGGATGCTCGATTCTCACCCCGATGGAAAACGGTTTCTGCTCCATCGTTACGTCTTTATCTACAAGCATTCTAAATGTATCACGTGCGCTGTGGCCGATTGCAAGAACGACATTTGTTGTATTTACAACGGAATCTTCTTCATTTTCAGCACAATTCTTCGTTGTATTTACAACATGCACATTTTTGATACATCCGTCCTCTACGTCGAAGCCTGTCATTTTGCAACCAAAACGAACCTCTCCGCCAAGTCTGATGATTTCTTCTCGGATGTTTTTAACAACTATGCGAAGAATATCAGTACCGATGTGAGGCTTCTGCTTGTAAAGAATCTCTTCCGGTGCGCCGAAACGAACGAATTCTTCTAGCACCTTCTTGATTCTCACGTCCTTTATACCGGTAGTTAGTTTGCCGTCAGAAAATGCTCCGGCTCCGCCTTCGCCAAACTGAACGTTTGACTCCGTATCCAGAACGCCCTCATTCCAGAATTTTTCCACCTGAGAAGTACGTGTATCTACATCCTGACCTCTTTCCAGCACAATCGGTTTTAGCCCCGCCTGAGCTAAAATAAGGGCTGCAAAGATACCTCCAGGACCAAAGCCCACAACTACAGGGCGATCCTTTGGGCAATCTTCATTATCTAGTGCCCCGCCAGCAAAGGGAACTTCATAAACCAGCTCCGGCGCGTCTTCAACCCCAGCCCTCTTCAGTTTGGCTAAGGCTCCGCCGGACACATTCTTGTTTAGTTCAAAGTCTACGGAATAAGTCCACATAATGTTGGACTTATCTCTCGCATCAAGAGACTCCTTAACTATATTCCATTTTGTTATTGACAAATCCCTGCCACCGATTTTTTTCAAAATCTTGCCAGGGATCTTATCTTTACTTTCATTCAAATTCAGTTTAATCTGATGAATTCTATACACAGTTTGCCATATCCTTTCCTGCTTTCATTCCAGTAAGCCATGCATTATGCAAATTATATCCACCACATGGGCCATCGTAATCTATTACTTCACCTGCAAAGTATAGTCCCTTCACAAGCTTAGATTCCATCGTACCCATGTTAATCTCGTCTAAAGCTACTCCGCCTTTAGTTACCTGAGCTTCTTTCCATCCCTTCTTGCCACAAGGTGATAGGATAAATCTTCTTAGAAGAT
This sequence comes from Bacillota bacterium, assembly GCA_017556895.1. The sequence goes on from JAFYLX010000057.1 coordinate 3,019, forward strand.
TTGCCATCTTGACCATCTGTGCTGGCTGAAGTGTAGTCGCATCAGCCCCAGCATTAAGACCCGCATCCTTGATGATTCTCGCAGCAATAGGCTTTCTTACCAGCGTTTCTAAAACTTCGCCAACCTTTAGTCCCGGTGTAGCCGCCTGCTGTTTTATGAATTCCATAAGCTCAACAGTCGAGAAATCGGGAACAAAGTTCACCATAATTCTACAGTCTTCGTAGCGATTTGTAGCAGATGCCCCTCCTACCGGTAACTTGGAAGATAGGTTCATCACGCAGATTCCTGAGATGGAATCGTCCCTAAACTGGATTTCTCCTTCTTCTTCCATAATTAGGTTGCCCTGCTGCATCAAAGTAACATTAACTTTGGCACGCACACCTTTAAGTTCCTTGATGTTTTCAAGAACCTCGATAGCAGTAAGCGCAGGAATAAGAGGAGTTACTCTATGTCCTAGCTTTCTAGCCATGGTGAATCCATCGCCGCTTGAACCGTAGTTTGCGAAGGACTTGCCGCCAGTAGCAACCAATAACTTCTTTGCTATAATTTCATTCTTTTCAGAAATAAAAATGTGGAAGTAACCTTCCGGGTCTACTTCCACATTACTCACGCTAGAATTTGTCATAATCTCCGCTCCAAGGCTAGTGGCTCTTTTGATAAGAGCCCTTGAAACAGCTTTTGCTTCTTCTGAGTAAGGATAGATTCGACCCGCTTCGTCTGCTCTGGTAACTATACCACATTGTGAAAAGAATTCTATGACCGTCGGAAGTAACTCACAGTTCCTGTTTGATAAGTTCCCCCTACCATTGCCTGTGGCAGATAACTTCTTCGCTGGCTCCTCCATCTTTTCAAGCACAATTACCTTAGCCTTTGGATTTGAAACTTTCGCTTCAATGGCCGCCGTCAAACCTGCGGCACCTCCACCGACTATGGCGATATCAAAATCTTTTCTCATACTCTAACAATCCTATTATTCTTCTTTTTCCTCCACAGGAGCTGCTACAACTTCACCTGGCTTTGGTGCAAGCATTAAGTCAAGCTCTTCTTCCGGAGTCTCTTCAATAACTCTAACATTAGCCTTTGCTTCTTTAGCCATCTTAACGGCTTCTCTTGCAGCTTCGTGAGCAGCATCAGCCTCTTCAACAGCCTTAATAAGAAGTTCTTCTTTAGTCATGATCATTTCATTCTTCATAACGATAATAGTGCTTGCTGCAAGGATTAAATTTGTACCCTGTGTAATTAAGCAAACACCTACTAGGGCGATTACAGAAACACCCCATAAGCTGTCGTTAAAGAACATATATAGACCAACAAGAACATTTACAATACCGATAATGCCGTGGCCATAGAAAAAGCTACTCTTCTGTTCGATTTTTTCGATAGCTCTAACTATATTACGAACACCAATCGTTAGTACCCACAATCCGAAAACAGATGGAACTGTCGCGTCTGCAGATATCTTGTTGAAAATAATCAAAATCCCTAAAATGAACATTACAAGTCCATCGATTAATACCCATTTGTTGTCTTCTTCTACACCTCTGTAGCTTTTGTAGGATAGACATTCAAGTGCACCGGCTAAAATAAATAACACACCAATAACAAAGGCAACTGATAAGAAAGTGATGCCACTGTTAAAGATAGTAAATAAGCCGCCGAGGATGAATAGTCCACCCATAATCATATTTAATGTCCTCACTATATCTTCCTCCTAATCTACAGTATTATACCTTGTTTGACCCGTTTTAGTCAAGGAAAGGGGCTTTTCTTTCACAAAAAACACATATAAAAAGGCTTAAAAATGGCTATTTTTCATGATATACTCACAATATGGGACAGAAAGGCAATAAAATGAACAGCTCTAATTACATAAAAAAAGATGGTACAAAGTACGCATCAAACACAACTTCATACAAAGATAGAGTCATTCTACACTGCGATATGAACGGCTTTTTTGCGTCCGTAGAGTTACTCCAGCACCCTGAATTAAAAGACAAACCTATGGCAGTTAGCGGGGATCCCGACAGCCGCCACGGCATTATATTGGCAAAAAACCAGTTGGCAAAAGAGTACGGAGTTGTAACTGCTGAAACCATTTGGAAAGCCAAGCAAAAGTGTCCTGACCTTGAGCTTGTAAGACCTC
>JAFYLX010000058.1 GCA_017556895.1 Bacillota bacterium
CATTACATTATATTATATCATATTATAAGCAAAAACTATGCCTAAATTACGCGATGCGAAAAGGCCATTTAAATGAATAAATTTTGAGTAAAAACATAAATATTACATAAAAATACAGACCACACAAGGTAATGTCCTAAAAATAAGAAAAATTGTCTTGATTTAAAGACGCATAAAAAGGGGTTGGGATTTCTTCTTTTTTTATAATAACGACAAAATGAGCCTAAAACAGACATTTCACAAATATTTCACGCAAATAACATAGTTGGCATGGAAGTTGCTTTAATAATAGGTGTACTTAAAAAATTAAAAATTTCTACTCTTTGTCTTCGGTTTTAGGGTGGCTACAAGACATTTTGTAAATATTTTTAATTTTACAATTAAATCATAATAGTAAATCAAAATAATAATTAAGGAGGACACACATTATGATGAATTATATCTGGGTAGGACTTGTCGTAATCGCTGTAGTGGTTGGCGGTGCTACTGGCAATAGTCAGGCTGTACTGAATAACATTTTTGATTTTGCGCAGACTGCTGTAGACATTTCTTTCGGTCTTATCGGTATCATGGCATTTTTCTGCGGTCTTATGAACGTTATGGAAAAAGCTGGTCTTTGTGAAAAACTAGGTAAGGTTATCGCGCCTGTAATGAGAAAGTTATTCCCTGAAGTACCTGCTGATCACCCTGCAAACTCTGCAATGGCATTATACTTCGCGGCTAACATCTTAGGTATCGGTAATGCTGCTACACCTTTCGGTCTAAAGGCTATGCAGGAATTACAGTCCTTAAACCCTACAAAGGACATCGCTACTAACGCTCAGTGTATGTTAATGGCTATTTCAACTACTTCCATCACTTTAATCCCAGTAACTGCAATCGGTTTAAGATCTGCTGTTCAGGTTGAAGGTGCTGCTGAAATCATCGCACCAGTAATCATCGCTACTACAATTTCCACAGTTGTTGGTATCGTATGTACTTTAATCTTCCAGAACTTCAAGGGTTGGAAATGGGAAAACGTTATCGCAGCTGAAATCGCAGCAGGAACATTAGAAATCAACGAAAACTACGCTGGTGATAATCCAATCGTTCTTCCTGAAGGTTACGGCAAGAAGGCTGATGACAAAGTATTTTTATAATTAAGGAGGTAATTGAATTATGACAGCTATTTTAGAAGCAATCTCCATATGGTCAATACCTGTACTAGTTGCATGTGTATCACTATATGCTATTATTAAAAAAGTTCCAGTATATTCTGTATTTACAGAAGGTGCTAAAGACGGTTTCTCAACTGCAGTTATGATCATCCCTTACTTAACAGCTATGCTTTGCGGTATTGGTATGTTCAGAGCTTCTGGTTGTATGGATTTCGTAACAGACTTATTAGGACCTATCACTAGCCTAATCAACTGCCCACCAGAAACAATTCCTTTCATGATCATGAGATCATTCTCCGGTGGTGCTGCTGAAGGTCTAATGTCTGACCTAATTTCTACATATGGTACTCAGTCCCAGATCGGTAGAATTGCATCCGTAGGTTTAGGTTCCACAGAAACTACATTCTACATCGTTGCAGTTTACTTCGGTTCCGTTGGTGTATCTAAGACTAGACACTCCATCGCTGCTGGTTTATTAGGTGACTTAGCATCCTTCTTAGCTTCCGTATTCATCGTTAACATCATGTGGTTCTAATCGACATGAAGTTTCCAAAGAAGCTAGAAAAAGGCGATACAATTGCTTTGGTTTGCACTAGCTCCGGTGTTAAAACTGAACGTATTGCTGAATGTGTAAAGGCTATGGAAGACCTTGGATACAAGGTTAAAACTGCTGGTAATTTAGATGGACACTATGCAGGTTACATGGCTGGCACTGGTAAAGAACGTGCCGAATGGCTGAATAAAATGTTCGCTGATTCAGAAGTGGATGCCATTTTCTGTGTTAGAGGCGGAGATGGATCAAGCCGTATGATGGAGTATCTTGATTACGATTTAATCAAGGCAAACCCTAAGATTTTCGTTGGTTACAGTGATGTAACTAACTTACATCTTGCATTGACTCAGAAATGTGATTTTGTTACTTTCCACGGTCCAATGGTTTCATCAAATATCGTAGATAGTTTTGACGAAGAAACTGCTGAGTCATTATTTACAGCTTTAAATGCTGATGAAGCTTATGAATTCAAGAACCCTAAGGGCTTTGATATTAAAGTATTGAAAGAGGGCAAAGCCACTGGTAAAATAATTGGTGGAAACCTTTCATTACTTTCTGCTAGTGTTGGAACTCCATATGAGGCTGACACAGAAGGAAATATTTTATTCATTGAAGAAGTTTGCGAGCCTATGTCAAAGGTTGAAAAATGGGCGTACCATTTAAGAAACGCTGGCATTCTTAAAAAGTGCAGTGGCATTATCTTGGGACAGTTCACTAAAGTTTTAAACGAAGATCTTCCCGAATATGATGAAATTAAGACTTTTGAAGAAATTCTTGAAGGTCTTGACATCCCAGTAATGTACAATATAGAATCCGGACATGGTAAGCCAATGATGACAATCCCTATGGGTGCAACTTGTCATATGGATACAGAAACAAAAACTATTAAGTTTGAAGTTGAAAGATAATAACCTTCATGAGGTGGCGGCCCAAACCGCCACCTCGATTAAATAACTATGAAAACAATTGGTTTAAGACTGTTTATATAACAAAAAATAATATTAAGATACAACTAGGAGACAAGGAATAATGATTAGAGAAACAAGAGAAGGAAAGTTATTCTTCGACGGCTGTGACATGACTGAAATTGCTAAAAAGTATGGCACACCGCTATATGTTTATTCAGAAAACGATATCATCGGCAGATTCGATGATTTAAGAAAGAACTTTGTAGAAAAGTATGAAAGAGTAAGAGTAGCATATGCTGCTAAGGCATTTTTCCCGCTTGCAATGGCTAAGCTTGTTGATGAATGTGGCATGTGTGTTGACGTAGTTTCTGGCGGTGAATTATATACAGCTATCAAAGCTGGTTTCCCTGCAGAAAAGATCGAATTTAACGGAAACAACAAGAGCATTAAGGAACTTGAAATGGCAGTAGAGTACGAAATCGGCAGAATCATCGTAGACAGCCTTCAGGAAGTTGCTCTAATCGAAAAGATTTGTAAGGAAAAGGGAAAAGTTGCTAAGATTTTATTCAGAGTAACACCTGGCGTTAAGTCCAGCTCCCATGACTATATCGTAACTGGTAAGAAGGATTCCAAGTTTGGTATTCCTCTAGATGACGAAATCATCATGCCACAGATTAAGGCAGCAATTGATTCCGAATACATCGACTTCTATGGCCTACACTTCCACGTAGGTTCACAGTTATTCGACAACGATTCTCATCTTCAGGCGACAGACATCATCCTAGGTCTAGTTGACAAGATCAGAAACGAATTCGGTTACGAAATGAAGGAATTAAACGTAGGCGGCGGCTTCGGTGTAACTTACGTTGACGAAGAAAGAATGCCATACGCATACTTCACAGATGCAATGATGGAAAAGATCGAAAAGTACTACGCAGAGAAGGGTGTTACAAGACCTAACGTAGTAATCGAACCAGGCAGAAGTATCGCAGCTGAAGCTGGTTTAACTCTTTACACAATCGGAAGCATTAAGGACATCCCTGGCATCAGAAAGTACGTTTCTGTTGACGGCGGTATGACTGACAATATTAGACCTGCTTTATACCAGGCTGTTTACACTGGCGTAATCGCTAACAAGGCAGACCAGGAAAAGACAGAAAAGGTAACAATTTGTGGTAAGTGCTGTGAATCCGGAGATATCTTAATCACAGATTTAGATATCGCTACTCCTGAAGCTGGAGATACTTTCGCTATCTTCTCTACAGGTGCTTATGGATACACAATGGCTTCTAACTACAACAAGAATACAATCCCTGGCGTAGTATTCGTTAAGGATGGTGTAGACAGAGTAGTAGTAAAGCCTCAGACTTACGATGATATGCTAGCAAATGAAATCCTATAATACATCAAACTAACTAACCCTTTTAAGAGCACAGTGCTATTTTACAGAACTGTGCTCTTAAACATATATGCAATATTAATATTTAATATTTGATTATAATTATATTGGAAGGAAAAGTTTTATGAATATTTCGGAACGAGTGAATAAGCTAAAAGGTCATATCGGAATTTATTATAAAAATTTATTGACTGGTGAAACTGCCTGCTATAATGCGGATCATGAATTTATTCCGGCAAGCGTTATTAAACTTCCGATAGTGATGGCTATCTACAAAATGGCAGCAGAGGGCAGAGCTGATTTGTCAGAAAAGTTAAAGGTAACCTATGAATGCAGGGTTCCAAGCTGCGGGGCTTTTAACGCTTTTACAGATGAACCGCTAGTAGATGTTAAGACTCTCTGCAATCTTGCTATTGTAATTAGTGATAATACTGCATCCAATATGCTTACATCTCACTTTGGAATAGAAACCCTAAACCGTGAATTTAAGGAGATGGGGCTAAAAAGAACGCATATTGAAAGACTGTTTTATGACGACGAAATGCAAGAAAAAGGGTATAATAATAAAGCAGTACCTTGTGAAATAGGAGAGTTGTTGGAGCAGATCCACAATAGAACTTTTGTATCCCAAAAGATTTCCCAGGAAATATGGGAAATAATAGAGAGTCAGCAACTTAGAGACAAAATTGCCTCATATATTGAAGATTTTGCACCTGTTGGAAATAAGACTGGAGGTGCAAGAGGCATTACGTGTGACGTTGCTTTGGTTGAGGGTGACAGACCTTTTATATTAACATTTATGGCAAATGAAACGGATGTCCCTGCTACAGATGATTTTATTAGACATTTAGGAAGAGATATTTATAAGGAGACTAAAGATGGCATCAGAATATACTAGAAGAGAAAATGCGATATGTGATATCCCTCAGGATTTTGCGGACAAAAGAATAGGCTCATGTCCTTTCTGCAAAGTTGAAGAACCAAAGTGGCTGGTAAAAGAAGAATGGAAACTATTTGGCAACAACTATTATTTCAAGTGTCCTCATTGCGAGACAGAACTTATGGCCACTAAGGATGATGTTACAGGTATGTCATTAACTGCAGCGAGTGCTGCTGGTAAGAAGAAGCAGAAGGCCGGAAAGATTGTTAACGAGCCATACTTAACTGTAGTGAAGATTGGGTTAGCTGCGAAGACACACGACAATATCTTGCTTCAAGGCGAGGAACTTACAATTCCACAGTTAAAGGAACTTGCAAATAAATAAGCGCTTTAGTATGGTGGAATACAAAACATAGATCAATAGGCCTTAAAAAAGGGGATGCAAGCTCATGCCGACTGAATTAGCCGGATGAAGCTTACATCCCCTTTAGTTTTAATTAATTTGAAAAAGATAATTTTCAATCGGGTTTAACCTAGGCTTATGAGTATAGTCCGCACTCATAAAGCACATATACAGTGATAAGTGCGCACAATGATAAAAGTCCAAGTGAACCTCTGACATTATTCTTTTTTCTTTCTTCAAAGTATGTTTTACCAATCAAAATGGCAGATGTTACTGTCATTATGGCTGTGATTGTAGCCTTTGCAGTTTCGCCTAAATTGAACATAGGCAGAACCAAAAGCATAACCGCTACATAAATTATTTGGTAAACTACTAAGATTACTGTTGAATTACTTTCGCTTGATTTCATTGATGGGCCTCCTTAGTGTATATAGCAGAAAGGCATCACTACTGTCTGCTTCCGCAGCCTTCAGCACCGCAGCTGCCGCAGTCGCCTGTGCATCCTGCAGGTGGTTCAGGTCTACCGTCTGTCTTGTTAGGGTTGTATGCGCCTAGACATTCTGTAACCATAGCCTTTAGGTTGTCAGTGTTTAGACATTCTACCATACCTCTGTCGCAAGACTTAGCAACTTCGGAGTCCATTGGAAGTTTTGCAACTGTCTGGATTCCGTACTTAGCAGCGATTTCATCGATGTGGCTTTCGCCGAAGATCTTGTGCTGCTTGCCACAGTCTGGACATACGTAGTAGGACATATTTTCAACAAGTCCAACGATTGGAACGTTCATCATATCAGCCATCTTAACAGCCTTTTCTACGATCATACCAACTAATTCCTGTGGGGAAGTAACGATTACGATTCCGTCGATAGGAAGTGACTGGAATACAGTAAGTGCTACGTCACCAGTTCCAGGTGGCATATCTACGAACATTACATCTATATCTCCCCAGTGAACATCATTCCAGAACTGTTCTACAACACCGCCAAGAACAGGACCTCTCCAGATAACCGGATCAGTTTCGTCTTCTAGTAATGAGTTAATGGAAATAGTTTTGATACCTGTGTCTGTTATTACAGGCGCAATTTCTGTATCGTTGCCCTGGGCTTTCTGAGTAAGACCGAAGGCTGTTGGAATTGAAGGACCAGTGATGTCGGCATCCATAATAGCTGTCTTGTATCCTAGTCTCTGTGTGGATACTGCAAGCATTGAAGTGATGGATGACTTACCAACGCCGCCTTTACCTGAAATAACGCCGATTACTTTTTTTACATTTGAATTCTTGTTCATTCTCTATCCCTCCGCTTTCGAATACGAGAGGTATTATAGCACTTTTTGCTTGATATTACCACCTAATTTCCAATATAATATATAGGTAAGATTTTGAAAATAAAGGTGCAATTATGGCAGAAAAGAAAAAGATAATAGAAAAACCAAATATGTTTTTATACAACCTACTTTTGCCTATAGCGAAAGTTCTTCTGAAGGTAAAGTGTAACATCAGTTATGATAGAAGCGGACTTAAGGATTTAAAGGGACCGGCACTTGTGCTTTGTCCACATACTTCTAACATAGACTTCATCTTCGTTGCGGCGACTCTTTATCCGGAAAGACCGACTTTCGTTGTTAGTGAACACTTCATGGCGAAGCCTTTTATCAGATGGTTCCTAACTAAGATGAACGTGATTTCCAAGAAGATGTTCTGTCCGGACATCAAAACTATAATGAATATTATTCGTGCTAAGGATAGTGGCAATATTATTGTTCTTTTCCCAGAAGGCAGACTGCCGGCAATCGGACATTCCGTTGCTGTAACTGAAGGAACAGCAGATCTTATCAAGAAGCTCGGGGTTAATGTGTATATCGTTACAGGTAACGGCGCATACAAGACGCTTCCAAAGTGGGGCAAGGCAGGCATTAGAAAGGGCAAGCTTGAGGTTACATCATATAAGCTTTATGATGCTTGCGATATCAAGGACCTGACAATTGACCAAATCAATGAAGACCTAGATAGGGCTATTCTTCACGACGAAGATCACATACTTGAGAACGTTGAATACAAGTGCAAGAAGCCGGCTCTTGGCCTTGACGGTGTTTTATACAAGTGCCCACAGTGTAAGGCAGAGTTTAAGATGTCTTCAGACGACCACCATATTATGTGTGAGTGCGGTTTTAAGGCTGAACTTGATACTTACTACAATCTTCACGGTGGCCCATTTAATAAGATTAATGACTGGTATTTCTGGCAGGAAGAACAAATTGACATTAATGAACCTATGACTAGCGGGACTATATTGGCCGTACCGGGAGAAGATGGAAACATGAACCTGGATGCAGGTTATGGGACTTTAACTATCGGCCGCGAAAACATCACTTTCGTTGGAACATGCTTCGGAGAGCCTCTTGAGTTTGTTGAAAAAACGGCTACTATCAAGGCCTTCCCGTTCAGCGTGGGACATCACTTCGACCTTTATCATAAGAAGAAGATGTACAACTTCATCCTGCAGCCTGATCCTAGGGCCTGCGTTAAGTGGAGTTTGTACTTAGATAAGGTTACTAAAGAATCTAGTAAATAAATTCATCAAAAGCACACATATCGTGTGCTTTTTCTGTTACAATAAACTAGCGAAACATTGTAATTTCAAAGGGAGAGACGGATGTTTGGATACGTTACGGTCAACAAGCCGGAACTAAAAATTAAAGAATTTGACCTTTATAAAAGTTATTACTGTGGATTATGTCACAAGCTGAAAGAGCGTCACGGCAACTTAGGGAGAATGACACTTAACTTCGACATGACATTTTTAGTTATGTTGCTTGCCGATTTGTACGATGCTAAAGACGTGGAGGC
>JAFYLX010000059.1 GCA_017556895.1 Bacillota bacterium
CTATCAGGTTTTTGATGTCCTTAGTCGCCTCAGAGTGAGAAGGCACATATATCTCTCCATCTAGACCTTCCAAATAGTCTAGTGTATTCAGGTATTCTTTTACATCATAGATAAAGAACAGATGATACTTTGTAATTGTTTCTTCGCTAAACAGTGAATCCGCTATGAAATACACATTATCAGATGTCTTAACACCTATCATATCAAAGAAATGTCCTTTTAGAGAAATCATTTCTAGGCCTTCTGGCATATTACCCTCTGCCTCAGTTGCGGTAGATTCCTTCGCCATCAAGAACTTATTCTTAAGTTCCTTGAAAGGATTAGACCCATATAGGAATGACGGCTCAAGAAGAGGATTCTCTGTAATACACTTTTCAATGCCATGGGCAAGTATAACTGCCCCCGTTCTATCCTGGATAACCTTGTTACCCCCGATATGATCCGCATTGGAGTGAGTGCTTATGATACCTGAAACCTTCCACCCCTGTTCTTCTACAATTTTTAGGATTTTCTTACCGGCATCCTTGTCATTGCCTGAGTCAATTAAATAGACCCTATCATCATCTAACTTATATATTCCGATGTTAGTAGGATTCTTTATGTAATAAGTCTTCTCGCCTAGTTTAATAAGTTCCATTGTCACACCCATTTATGCATTAAATACGTATTTATCTAATCTGTCGAAAGCTTCTTGCACTCTTGAAAGAGGCAGCGCTAGATTCATTCTTAAGTGACAAGGTCCGTGGAACATCTTGCCGTCCTGAACTGCTACACCTACATCCCAAGCAGCCTTTTCGACTTCTTCTATAGTCTTGCCATTGGCTTCACACCACTTAGTACAATCGATAAACATCATATATGTACCCTCTGGCTTTGAAACTTCAACGCCTTCGAAGTGTTCATTGATATAGTTATATGCATAGTCAAGATTTGCCTTAACCGCTGCTCTCATTTCGTCTGCCCACTGGTGACCTTCTGGTTTATATGCGCCGATAAGTGCATACATTGAAAGAACGTTCATCTCGTTATAGAAGCATAAAGAGGATTCCTTCTCGATTCTATCTCTAAGCCACTTGTTATAGATAACGTGGTAACTTCCAATGAATCCAGCAAGGTTAAATGTCTTAGATGGTGCATACATCGCTACTGTTCTCATGCGTGCATCTTCGCTGACACTCTGTGTAGGAATGTGTTTATGGCCTTACATGATGATGTCTGACCAAATTTCATCGGAAATAACGTAAACATCGTGCTTTTTATAGATTTCCATAGCCTTTTCTATTTCCCACTTTTCCCAAACACGGCCGCAAGGGTTATGAGGGGAGCAGAAAATAGCGGCATGAATCTTCTTAGACACGATTTTCTTTTCCATATCTTCGAAATCCATACGATAAACTCCGTCATCATCCTTAACTAGAGGGGAATGAATAATCTTGTATCCACTGTTTCCAAGGGCATTTGTAAAGCCGATATATGTAGGTGAATGAACAAGTACATTACCACCCTTGGAGCAAAGTACGTTTAATGCGCTGATAACGCCGCCTAATACGCCGTTTTCGTAGCCGATGTGTTCAGGAAGCATTCCTTCTACACCGTTGCGCTTCTTGTGCCAGTCTATAATGGAATCAAAGTATTCCTCTCTTGGATTAAAGTATCCAAAAGCCGGGTGTTGCAGTCTTTCCGTTACTGCTTCGATGATTGAAGGTGCAGTTGGGAAATTCATATCTGCAATCCACATAGGAATTGGATCAAATCCTTCTTTTGGTGCATCCGGTGCAAAACCATTACCACAGCCTAGGGCATCAATAGCCAGTGCATCCTTGCCTCTTCTATCCATTATTGATGAAAAATCGTATTTCATGTCGTTGCCTCTCTATTTATACATTGTTATTATTTTGTCTTTAATTCTGATAGATCGTATGGAGTATCCTGATAAACGTAGTAATTTAGCCAGTTTGAGAACAACAAGCTTGCGTGTCCTCTCCATCTAAATAGAATTTCCTTTTCAGGATCATCGTCTCTAAAGTAATTCTTCGGAACTGCAATCTCAAGACCTTTATTAACATCTCTAAAATATTCACCAGCTAATGTATCTTTGTCATATTCCTGATGTCCAAGAATAAAAATCTGTCTTCCGTTTTCTGTGGAAATAATATGAGGTCCTGCCTCTGGTGACTCAGCTAAGATTCTAAGTTCAGGTCTTGCCTCAATATCCTCTTTATAGATTTCAGTATGTCTAGAGTGCGGAGCATAGAACACTTCGTCGAATCCTCTCACTAGAGGATTATGTGCTCTTACAACGTTATGCTCAAATACACCAAATACCTTACCATCAGTCATATGTTTATCTATGCCATAATGATAGTATAACGCTGCCTGTGCGCCCCAACAAATGAACATGCTGCTGTATACGTGAGTCTTGGCAAATTCGAATATTTCACATAGTTCTTTCCAGTAATCAACCTCTTCAAAAGGAATCTGTTCTACAGGAGCACCCGTAAGAATCATACCGTCGAAGTATTCGTCTTTAATTTCGTCAAGGCTCTTGTAGAAATAGCTTAAGTGTTCCTGAGAAACGTTTCTAGACTCGTGTGAATCCATTGCGACTAGCGTAAGTTCAACCTGTAATGGGCTGTTTGCAAGTACTCTGGAAAGCTGAGTTTCTGTAGCAATCTTCGTAGGCATTAGGTTTACAACAACTATCTTTAGAGGTCTAATATCCTGGCTAAAGGCTCTTGCCGTATGCATTACGAAGATATTTTCTTTTTGCAAGGCTTCCGTTGCAGGAAGCTCATTAGGTATAATTAAAGGCATTTTTATATCTCCTTAATATTCGTTAATTTCAAAATCAAATAATCTTTATAACTCAATTTTTTCTAGGGCCTGTTCGAAATCTGCGATAATGTCTTCGATGGACTCAAGGCCAACGGACACTCTGATTAATGCCGGATTTAAACCAGCCGCAAGCTGCTGTTCTTCAGTCATCTGTCTGTGAGTTGTGCTTGCAGGATGTAATACGCTAGTTCTAATATCCCCAACGTGTACAACAATACTAGCTAATTTTAGATTTACAAGAAGTTTTTCGCCTGCTTCTCTTCCACCCTTTACGCCGAAGGAAAGAACCGCACTAGCACCCTTTGGCAAGTATTTCTGTGCTAAATCGTAATACTTATCACCTTCAAGACCTGGATAAATGATAAAGTCAACCTTAGGATGGTTCTTTAAATATTTTGCTAACTCTAAAGCATTATGGCTGTGTCTCTCCATTCTGATTGGTAGAGTCTGAAGGCCCTGATGTGTTAGGTATGCATTCATAGGTGCCATAGTGCATCCAAAGTCTCTAATTAATACAGCTTTAAGTCTAGTACAGAATGCTGTAGGTCCAAAGGCTTCATAGAAGTTAAGTCCATGATAACTTTCGTCTGGCTTTGCCATATTAGGGAACTTATCGTTCTGAGCCCAATCGAAGTTACCGCCCTCAACTACGCAGCCGCCAACCGCACTAGCATGGCCATCTGCAAACTTAGTTGTTGACTGAATAACAATATTAGCCCCGTGTTCGATTGGTCTACATAAAGCCGGAGTTGCTAGAGTATTATCCACGATTAGTGGAACACCCATCTTCTTTGCTGCCTCTGCAAACTTTTCAATATCTAAAACGCTAAGTGCTGGATTTCCAAGTGTTTCACCGAATAAAGCCTTAGTGTTTGGCTTTGCATATTTAACAATTTCATCAACTGATATATCTTGATCGATAAAAGTAGTCTCAATTCCTAGTCTCGCTAGAGATACGGAAAGCAAATTGTATGTACCACCATAAATATTAGTAGCGGCAATGATATGATCCCCTGCATTACAAATGTTTAAAAATGCAACTAAAGAAGCCGCCATACCGGCAGATGTTGCCATACCAGCTGTACCGCCTTCAAGAAGGGCCATCTTCTGTTCCAATGCATCTACTGTAGGGCTACCTAATCTAGTGTACATATGATTAGGGCTTTCTAGGTCGAATAGCTCTGCAACGTCTTGCGCGTTATAGTATCTGTATGTAGTATTCTGTACGATTGGAAGTACCTGCGGCTGGCCGCTTTCTGCCTTATAAACTCCGTGTACGCACTTAGTGTCGAATCCTTTGTTGTTAATCATAATCCATACCTCACTTTATATATAAATTTTAGTATATTTAACAATTATGAACTTATGATACAACAAAAAAGACCGACTAACAAGTCGGTCTTTAGTGCAATACATTATTAAAACTATTTATTTTTTCTAACAAATCTAATTTCGCAAACATCGTCGCCGTTTGCAATAGTTTTTGGTAGATCAAGTTCACATCCGAAGCTTTCTGCAATGCCTCTATCGCCGCACATTGCCTGATCGCAAAGAACCTTGATTTCTTCGTTTGAACAGCCCTGTTTCTGCCATGCTTTAACTAATGGGCAGTAGTGGAAATCGATGTCTAGATTATCGTCAGTGCATCTCTTGATATCCATTTCGAATACCCATTGTGCAGCTTTTGAGAATAGAGTCTTCTTAAGTCCTTTTAATGATTCACCGCCACCCGCTTTAGCTCTTAAGTTTGCGCCCTGATATAGGCCGCAGCGTTTGATGGCTGCAGGTGCGAATTCACTGGATTCTAGTCCTTTTTTCTTTGCTTCGTCGCACAGTAAATACATCCAAAGTGCTCTATGTTCAAGCTGTTCTCTAACTGCTACAATTAATGGAAATTTGATTTTTGCTTCGTTTTTAATCTTACTCATAGTTTCATCTCCTATCACTTACGATATAGGAAAATATTACCACTTTTTATGCCCAGTGTTCAATAGCCTTTTGTAAGAAATCCGCGCAGCCTTCTACCTTTTTGTCATAGTATGACTTGAATCTTTCGTCAAAGACATACATCTTGGCAAGGCCTTTGTGTGCTTCAGGTGAGTATGTCTTCCACGTCATCATCAGCCATTCTTTGTGAATTGCTGTAATCTCCTTGCCTGTTTCACCCTCAGGATTAATACCTGATGTTACTGCAGTCTCAAGCTTTATTTTAACTTCTTCTTCAAGAGCCTTGAATCTCTCGTATTTTTCTTCGCTCATGCCCATTATTTTAGCATTTGAAGCATCTACCGCATCGTCACCATATTTTTCGCGAGCCTCTTTGCCATACTTCGTCTCGTTTTCTTTAATAAGGTCTTGTTTGAAAACCTCAAATCTTTCCTTGTCGCTCATCTTATATTCTCCTTCCATAGCAAGTAAAGTCATTTTTATATTCTCTATGAGGGAATCTATATTGTTTTTTTGTTCTTCTAATGCAGCCAAATGTTCTTTCAAAGCTTTTGTTATATCATAATCGGGGTCATTTAAGATTTCCTTAATCTGCTTTAATTCAAACCCACGCTTGCGATAGAACATGATTTGCTGTAGTGTTTCTAAATCCTTTGAATCGTAGAAACGATACCCATTCTCTCCGATTCGTGATGGCTTAAGCAAATCAATCTCGTCGTAATACCTAAGTGTTCTAGTTGTCATCCCTGTTAGTTTAGCTAATTCATTAATTCCATATTCCATAGATTTTCCTCCCTCATAATATGAGGATATCAGTTGACGTAGCGTCAAAGTCAACAGTTATTTAAAGAGATTTTCGTTTTTCTTGAAAAAATCGTAATATGTTCTCACATTTTCAAGTTCAGTCCACTTCTTAAC
This sequence comes from Bacillota bacterium, assembly GCA_017556895.1. Next base: position 5,701 of record JAFYLX010000059.1, read on the forward strand.
TTCAGGTGGTATGCAGTCTAGGTCATATATCTTCGCATCACTGGCAGAAAGCATAAAGGGTGAATGCGTAGCTATAATAAATTGACAACTGAAGAATCTAGCAGAGTCTTCTATATGCTTCAGCAGCTCTATCTGTTTAGCTGGTGATAAACTGTTTTCGGGCTCGTCAAGGAGATATAATCTGTTTTCTCCCAGCCTATTAACAAAATATTTAAAGGCACTCTCCCCATTAGAATGCTCCCTAGGATTGTCCATTAGGCTTTTTCTAACATACTGAGATTTGCTTTTTCTTCGCGTCAAATTAACTTTCTTTAGCTGCTCATAGTCGTCCATGGTGCGGAACTTAAAGTTTGAATATTTAGTAGAGGTATAATCTTCCATAAGTTCATCCCTCTTGTCATCAATATCTCCATTTATGCTTCTTAGCGTTAGCATAAAGTCAAATACATCGTCGCTTGTGATTACCGAGCTACCTTCAGGAATACTGCTATATAAGTCAAAATCACAGTATCTTATGTAATCTTCGAAGAAGTTACTTCTGTTATATAAAGAGTCTCTTTCTAACTTTAGAGTTTCAGCCATAACGTTAAGTGCAGTAGTCTTACCGGAACCATTGCCGCCATATAGTATTGTAATAGGCTCAAATTCCAATTTATCCACGTCAAGGACCTTAAATGGATAGAAAGAATCATAGCAAGTATGTTTTTCATCAATAATAAATTGTTCTTGCAGTCCAATATCCGGAAATGTAAAACTTGACAAATATATCATGGCTAATCCTCCTTAATATAAATTATATCATTCTTGACTTCTCTCCACAACAAATGATAAAATCGTATACGATTTAAGGAGGCTTGTTAAAAATGCTAACAAAATTAGACTTTTTAAACAATGATTATAAAGAAAAGAAAACCCCTGCTCAGTTAGCAGAGGAAGCAATAGAAAAAGATATTATTTCAGGTCGTATCCCCCCGGGAAAAAGAATAAACGAACAGGACATCTGTAAGCGTTTTAATATGAGTAGAACCCCAGTACGTGAGATTTTAAGAAGAATTGAAGGTAACGGACTTGCAAAGTCAATCCCAAACCGCGGAGTATTTGCCGTTGGTCTAACGCAGCAAGACCTTGATGACATCTTCTATCTTAAGATCTTACTTGAGGTTCAGTGTGTCCGCTGGGCTATCGAGAGAATCACTGAAGAACAAATGGAACTTCTCGGTGAAATCTTTGATTTTATGCAATTCTACACTATGAGTGATGACCTACCTAAAATGCTCAGAATCAATGAAGGTTTTGATGCAATCATCTATAACGCTGCCCATAACAAGGAACTCGAAAAACGTCTAAATCGTTACAACTTTTTAATCAACAATGCCAACGCAGATGTTAAGTACCCTCTTAACTACCTTCCAACGGTTTTAGAGGAACATCGTGCTATTTACGAGGCATTCGTCGCCAGAGATCCAGACGCCGGGGCAGAGGCAACAGAGATACATCTATATAAGTCGATGTTAAGACGTAAATAATTTAATAAATAATAGAGGACAGATAATTGAGATGACCCCAAATTATCTGTCCTCTTTTGATTTTATATGAATAGTTAGGCGATAATTCCTAAATGTTCTAACAGGATCTTCGTTCCGATTAGGATTAGGATTACGCCACCCGCTACTGTGGCCTTATCTTTATACTTAACGCCAAACTTGTTGCCGATAAGTACTCCGATTGAAGCTAAAATAAACGTTGTAACACCGATTGTTGAAACAGCTGACAAAATATTTACACGAAGGAAAGCCATTGAAATACCAACTGCAAGGGCATCAATACTTGTTGCTACTGCAAGTACCGCAATTTCCTTTATATCGAGCTTGTACTCAATATCACAGCTAATAGCCTCGTCATCTCCTTTGATAACGTCTAAAAGCATCTTGCCACCAATGAAACCTAAAAGAGCAAATGCTACCCAGTGGTCAATGGAAATAATGTATTCTTCAAACTGATGTCCAAGAAAATATCCAAGTAGTGGCATCATTGCCTGGAAACCACCGAAGAAAAGCCCGATAACCAATATATTTTTGATAGATGCCTTCTTCATACATAAGCCCTGGCAGATTGCTGCCGCAAAAGCATCTGCAGATAAGCCAACACCTATCATTAGTATTTCAAAATAACCCATTAGTCCCTCCGTATACAACTAAACTATTTTACACTGAATAGAAGCTTCTCATCATCGCTATCGATTAAAATTGTCTGGCCATCTATAGCACTGCCCCTAATAATCATTGAAGCAATCTCTGTCTCAATGTGCTTCTGAAGATAACGCTTAACTGGTCTAGCGCCATAATGTGCATCATAGGCCTCGTCAGCAATGTGATTCTTTGCTTTTTCAGTTAATTCTAATTTCATATCGCGCTGAGAAAGTCTCTTCTCAAGACTTGAAAGCGCAAGGGTAATTATCTCAATAATCTGAGTTTTTGTCAATGGACTAAATAGAATTATATCGTCAATTCTGTTAAGAAATTCAGGTCTAAAATAGTTCTTAAGCTGGCCTGTCACTCTATCTGAAACTTCTTCAGAAATAGTGCCATCATCCTGCATATTTTCGATCAAATCATGGCTTCCAATGTTAGATGTCATGATAACTATCGTATTCTTAAAGTCTACAGTTCTGCCCTGATTGTCTGTCAATCTACCGTCGTCAAGAAGCTGTAATAGGATGTTGAATACGTCAGGATGAGCCTTCTCTATTTCATCAAACAGAATTACACTGTATGGCTTTCTTCTAACAGCCTCAGTAAGCTGTCCACCCTCGTCATATCCTACATATCCCGGAGGCGCACCCACTAGTCTTGAGACTGAATGTTTTTCCATATATTCAGACATGTCTATACGAATCATATTCTTTTCAGTATCAAATAATGACTCGGATAGTGCCTTTGCAAGTTCTGTCTTACCAACACCTGTAGGACCAAGGAAAATGAAAGAACCAATCGGTTTATTCTCATCTTTAAGACCCGCTCTAGCCCTTAAAATAGCCTCTGAGACAGCCGTTACACCGGATTCCTGACCGATTACTCTCTTGTGAAGTATTTCAGGTAATTTAAGTAGTTTTTCCCTTTCTGTTTCAACAAGTTTACTTACCGGAATTCCAGTCCAGCCACTGATAACTTCGGCGATTTCCTCTTCTGTTACTTCTTCCTTAAGAAGCTTGTCGCCGTTATCCTTTTCGGCCATAGACTTTTCTTCTTCCAGTTTTTTCTCAAGTTCAGGAAGCGTGCCGTATTTCAATCTTGCAAGTTTCTCAAGGTCGTAGTTACGCTCCGCTTCTTCAATCTCGTGCTTAATTTCTTCGATTTTTAACTTTGTAGCTTTTACATCAGAAATAGCCTGCTTCTCGTTCTCCCACTGAGCACGCATAAGAGAATCTTCTTCTTTTAGCTGTGCTAGTTCCCTTTCTAAAGCTTCAAGTCTAGCAATAGAAGCCTTGTCTGTTTCCTTTCCAAGGGCTTGTTTTTCAATCTCTAGCTGCATAATCTTTCTGGAAATCTCATCAAGCTCC
>JAFYLX010000060.1 GCA_017556895.1 Bacillota bacterium
AATTGCAACAAACTCATCTATGATTTTTTCAGCCAAAACTAAAGCAGCTTCCTGTTCTTCTGCTGGAAGAGTTTCATCTGCCTTTAACACTAACTCGTCATCTCTCTGGTAAATATTTACCCCTGTCGCCTCTCTTATTAGGTCAAGGTTAACGTCTAAATTACCAAAAAGTTCTACTCTGTCAACGTCCTGAACTATCTGAATTTTTCTGTCCAATTAAAATCTCCTGTTCTTCTCCAATTTGCCCCCTTATCTCAAGGGTCACACCTACTTCTATTATATTTTCTTTATAGCAAAAATTCAAATCTTTATTTAGAATTTCAGCATTTTCAGGCAAGTTTTCATTAGCCCATTTACGTATTTTTTGTTCAGTCTTTTTTATTATTTGATTTTTGCTTTTCACCTGATTGTCTTCTCCATAAAAGTCCTCTTCAAAGACTAGCCTGTGTGGATAAACCGCCCATATTTCCCCCTTTGACTTAACTAGGTATTCGGTGTCTGCATCTTCTACATGATATTTTTCCTTAATAGGTACACACCCAAGTATTAGTATTTGTCCCTTTTCCACGTAGTCTCCCTTTTCCACGAGTGCTATGCCTCTAAAGGTATTGATGCTCTCTATGTATCCATCTCTATCTGCTACGATGTTGCAATAGTATTTTGGCTTATCCACCCATGGATTATCTTCCATTTTTATTATTTCTCCCTCTGATATTTCTAAAAACACTTTCCTTCCATCGTAAACAAGCCTTAGCCATGAAATTTCAGGAAACACATCATATATATGGCTTTGAGCACTATTCCAATCTATATTGGGAATGAAGCTCCCTTCCTTGATACCTACCTCCCAAAGACACTCCCTAATCTCCATCTCGGGAATCCCCTTATAACCACTTATTTCAATAGTCTTAACAAAAAAAGACTGGCATATTACCAGTATCGCTGCAAAACAAATTAAACCTACAATAATAGGTCTTCTAATTAATTCTTTTATTCTAAATTCTAATCCACTGCTTGAAATCACGGTTATCTTGTACAACGACTTGGCTATTTTTTTCAACTCTTTTAAGTCATCATAATCTATATAGCATTCTGCTTTAGTCTCAGAAATGCGGACGAAGCTCCTAATACTTATGTGCCTAGCCATCGCGGCATTCACTAGCCTATCTATTTTAAATCCTTCTATGCTTATTCTTACTCGGTGTACGAATGATTTCGATTCCTTGGATTTCCCCTTCAATTAGAAGCCTCCCATTCATTATTTCTTTAATGACATAGTCATTGCTATTTATAGTTACAAACTTCTTAGGAGTTTCAACTGTCATCGATGTCTCTCCAATCATAACTATAGATTTGACATTTTCGATTATGCATATTTTATCTTTAAGAATTATCCTAGGTTCATTAAAATCCAGATCATAGTTCATTTCCTCTATTAAGCGCACAATAAAACCCCCTTTATTCACTCTTATGAATTACCGGGGGTTAATATTACTTTATATGCAGGTTCCCAAGGTTTTTACTCTATAAAAACAGAATCACCAACCTTAACATGGCCGCCCTTTAGTACTCTTGCAAAAATTCCCTCCGTTGGCATTATACACTTGCCTACAGCTTGGGCTATAGCGCATCCCGTATGGCACTCCTTGCCAATTTGAGTTACTTCTAGCAAAACTTCATTTATAGTCATTTTAGTACCTATAGGGAGCTTGCTCAAATCTATTCCCTCTACAATAAGGTTCTCACCAAAGTCGCCATCTTTGACATCTACTCCCAAAGCCTTAAATTCCTCTATTTTTTCATAGGATAATAGGCTCACCTGTCTATGCCAGTTGCCTGCATGGGCATCGTCCTTTAGTCCGAAATTTTGTATAATCTCAGCCTCTTTGATGTTCTTCTTCGCTGTTCCCTTTTTCTCACTTATACATACTGCTCTAATAACTGCCATAATTACTCCTATCCACCTTTTGTTCTTTTAAGTTTAACACAACATTTGACACTTTGCCATAAAGGTTTTAACATAAGAGTATAAGAGAGGTAAACATATGAAAAAGATTAATTTACATTCCCACACAACTTTTTGCGATGGTGTCAATTCAGCAGAAGAAATGATACTTGCCGCAATAGATAAAAAGTTTGACGTATTTGGGTTTTCAGGCCACAGCTTCCTCGAATTCGACGACAGCTGGTGTATGAGCAAAGAGGATACACATAAATACTTTGACCAAATCCATCAGTTAAAAGAAAAGTACAAAGATAAAATTGCTATTCTATGCGGAGTTGAACAGGATTATCTTTCCGATACTTCTGTAAATCAATACGACTATGTCATCGGATCCGTTCACGTAATCCCAAAAGACGGAAAATACATTTCTGTTGATTATACTGCCGATCACTTGATAGAACACATAGATTCTGTTTACAGTGGAGACGCGCTTTCTCTAGCCGAAGACTATTTTGATATGATATCTGACATACATACAAAAACGAAGTGTCAAATCATTGGTCACTTTGACCTTTTGACTAAATTTAATGAAAAAACACCTATTTTTGACACTAATCACCCGTGCTATATAGCTTCAGTCGACAAGGTGTTGGCAAAACTGCTTGCGCAGGACGTAGTTTTCGAAGTCAATACAGGTGCTATTTCACGAGGATATAGAACTGTCCCTTATCCTTCAAAGGATATTTTGATAAAAATAAAAGAGGGCGGCGGAAAAGTAATAATATCTTCCGACACCCATTCTATCGATTCTGTAGACTCATATTTCGAAGAGGCCCTAACATTCATAAAAGAATGTGGATTCACTAAAATATCCGCCATCGACAAAGACGGCAACTTCTACGAAGAGTCTATTTAGAACTTCCACACTCAGAGCCATGTCCTGTCATAATATCAAGTCCATGGCAAAGAGCAGGAAGAATAAATTCTAGATTTTCACCTACAGCCTTAGGGCTACCAGGCAGATTTATAATCAGAGTCTTGCCTCTCATCACGGAAACCGCCCTTGATAGCATTGCCTTTGGAGTAATTTCAAAAGACTTTGCCCTCATATACTCACTAATTCCAGGCACATTTCTATCTGCTACGGCCAGTGTTGCCTCAGGAGTAACGTCCCTAGGCGATAATCCTGTACCACCAGTAGTCAAAATAAGATCAACCTTTGTATCATCACATAATGATACAAGGGTTTCTTTTATTGTTTCAAAATCATCTGGTATTAAGATCATCTTTTCAACTGTCGCCATACCCCATTTTCCAAGCATTTCGGAAATTAAAGGACCGCTTTCGTCCACTCTCTGGCCTGTAGATCCTTTGTCACTCATAGTAACGACAGCCACTCTATACTTGTCTAACATAAGCTTCCTTCTCCATATTATCTCTCGTTTACAATATGACCGCTTTTGCCGCCATCCTTTTCCACAAGATAAATTTCGCCGATTTCCATCGTTTTATCCATAGCTTTACACATATCATACACCGTTAGAAGTGCAACGCTTACGCCAGTTAAAGCTTCCATCTCGGCACCAGTCTTACCTACAGTTTTAACACTGCAGGTGCAATATATTTCTAGAGTTTCCTCTTTACATTCAAAATCAATCTTACAACTACCAAGGGATATCATATGACACATTGGAATCAGTTCCCAAGTCTTTTTAGATGCCATAATTCCTGCCGTAGTAGCTATGCCCAGCACATCTCCCTTGGAGGCCGTTCCAGTTATAATGGCATCATAAACATCTCTATTAACCTTTATTTTGCCCTGGGCTACTGCAATTCTGCTAGTGTCTTCCTTTTCTGTAACATCCACCATTATAGCTCTACCATCTTTTCCAAAGTGAGTTAAGCCCATACGATGCCTCCTATTTTTTTAAATATAACAAATAAGGCTCTCCAAAATGGAGAGCCTGTAGGTTTTGTTTATCCCAAAAATTCCATAACAACCTTTTTAACAAGATTGCCGTCCGCCTGGCCTTTAACTTTAGCCATAACAGGACCCATTAGTTTACCCATATTCTGCTTGCCACCGTCGATACCAAGATCTGCGGCAGTAGCCTTAACAATCTCAAGAACTTTGTCTTCAGATAGCTGTTCTGGTAAATACTTATTTAGGATTTCAATTTCGGCTTTGTAGCTTTCAGCTAAATCCGTTCTTCCGGCCTTTTCAAAATCAGCAAGTGCATCTTTTCTCATTTTAACTTGCTTAGCTAAAACGGCAACGATGCCCTCATCGCTAAGTTCTTCTCTATTGTCTACTTCGTACTGCTTAATAGCAGCTCTAGCAAAACTAATAGCGTTTTTTGCAATATCGTCCTTAGCTTTCATGGCTTCCTTATAGTCCGCCATAAGCTGGTCTTTAATTGTCATTTTATTCACCTCAATTCTCGAAAAGCTTGCTCCTCGTATAAGGTTAGATGACTATATTTGAATTAGTATTTCTTAGCCTTTTTTCTTGCAGCTTCAGATTTTTTCTTTCTCTTTACGCTTGGTTTTTCGTAGTGTTCTCTTTTTCTAAGTTCAGACATAACGCCATCTCTAGCGCAAGATCTCTTAAATCTCTTAAGAGCGGATTCTAAACTTTCGTTTTCTCTTACGATTACTTGTGCCATTCTTGATTCACCTCCTGACTAAAATGAAATAACTCAAGCCGTGAACTGTTACCTAAGCCGATAACGGATATATTATACTACCTTTGTCCTAAAGGTGCAAGCAATTTTTGTATGTCACTTATATTTTTTGCAAAAAAGAAAGGAGCTGATTAATCAGCCCCAATCTTATATATGTATATGCGTTATTCTACTTTTTTCTTTAATGCAACTACTGCGCATGCTGCCATTACTACTAATGCCATGTATACCATGATTTCTGTCTGGTCGCCTGTTGCAGGAGTCTTATCAGCTTCTGGCTTATCAACTGGTTTGTCAGCTTCTGGCTTGTCAGTTTCTGGCTTATCAGTTCCTGGTTTGTCAGCTTCTGGCTTATCAGTTTCTGGTTTGTCAGTAGGTGTATCAGCTGGTTCATCACCTTCATCGCCTTCGCCCGGACCTGGAACTACTGGTTCATCGCCTGGTTCATCGCCTGGTTCGTCTGCAGGAGCTTCGTCTCCAACGTATGCATCACCTAGCATGTTTGAGAAGATGTAGTTGGAAATGAAGCTGTATTCATCTCTCTGGTGACCCTTATTTGTCAATGTATTTGCAAATAGAGCAACATCAATATCGTTTCCGTTTACGTCTTTGCCTTCATATTCGAAGCCCTGAACGGATCCGTTTAAGAATGCTTCGTATTTAGCAAGTTTATCTTCTGTCTGAGTAGGAATAAATCCTTCTGTAGGAGTCTTAGTTCCGTCCATTTTTACTAGAACCTTTGCACCTTCTGGAACAGCTGTGAAGTAGCCAACACCATATCCGTATAATACATCGTCGCCTTCATTAACGTATGTAACGTTAGTTAGAGTTGTTTCAGGATATGTAACATAGCCTAAACAGTCCATTGCGCCGGAACAGTTTTTACGAGCAATATTTGCTCCAAACAAGTTAGTCCACTGTCTTGTAGCTGTGCTACCGTATCCAATGTATGGTGTACCCGCCTGAACAGCTGCAAGGCTATCAGCA
>JAFYLX010000061.1 GCA_017556895.1 Bacillota bacterium
GCCCTACAGGAAATGGCGGCTGCCACAAGTAAGGTTTACAGAGATGGTAAAATCGTATCTGTTAAGAGTGAAGATTTAGTAAAAGGTGATATCGTTGTATTAGAAGCAGGTGACGCAGTTCCTGCTGACGGTAGAATTATTCAGTGTGCTAGCATGAAGATTGAAGAAGCTGCACTTACAGGAGAATCTGTTCCTGTTGACAAGACTGAAGAAACACTTGTACTTGGAGACAACAAGGACGTTCCTCTTGGCGACCGTAAGAACATGGTTTACATGGGAAGTACTGTTGTTTACGGACGTGGTATGGCAGTTGTATGCGATACAGGTATGGACACTGAAATGGGTAAGATTGCAGATGCTCTAGCACAGGCTAAAGAAGGTAAGACTCCACTTCAGATTAAGCTTGCTCAGTTAAGTAAGATTTTAACTGTTTTAGTCCTTGCAATCTGTGTTGTAATCTTCGCTGTAAGCTTATTAAGAGCAGGTGACTTAAACGGTACTGTAGTATTAGATATGTTTATGGTTGCTGTATCCCTTGCGGTAGCAGCAATTCCAGAAGGTTTAGCAGCAGTTGTAACAATCGTATTATCCATCGGTGTTACTAACATGAGTAAGAGAAATGCTATTATTCGTAAGTTAACTGCTGTAGAAACTCTTGGTTGTGCACAGATTATTTGTTCTGACAAGACTGGTACATTAACTCAGAACAAGATGACTGTAGTAGACTACTATGGTGAAAACGAAAAACTTCTAGCTCAGGCTATGGCTCTTTGCTGTGACGCTCATATCGCAGAAGGCGATAAAGAAGCTACAGGTGAACCTACAGAATGTGCTCTTGTAAACTACGCAGCTAAGCTTGGCGTTGACAAGAATGAAGTTGAAAAGTTATTACCAAGAACTGAAGAAGTTCCATTTGACAGTGGTAGAAAGATGATGACTACTCTTCATGTTGATGGAATTAACGAAAATGGTAACATCATTCAGTACACTAAGGGTGCACCAGACGAAGTACTTAAGAAGTGTACAATGATTATGGAAAATGGCGCTCCTAGAGCGATTACTGAAGCTGACAAGGAAAACATCCTTAAGGCTAATAAGGAAATGGCAGACAGAGCTCTTAGAGTTCTAATGGCATCTCAGGCAATCCATAGCGAAATGCCTGCAACTATCTCCACAGCATTAGAAAATGACTTATGCTTCCTAGGATTAGTTGGTATGATTGACCCGGTTAGACCGGAAGTTAAGGCAGCTATTGAAGAATGTGATAACGCAGGTATCCTTCCAGTAATGATTACTGGTGACCACGTTGACACAGCAGCTGCAATTGGTAGAGAACTTGGTATTTTAACAGAAGACAGAAGAGCAATCACTGGTGCACAGCTTAACGAAATGGATGATGAAACATTCAAGAAAGAAATTGAAACTATCGGTGTATATGCTCGTGTACAGCCTGAACACAAGGTTAGAATCGTTAACATGTGGAAAGAAAAGGGCTATGTAACTGCTATGACTGGTGACGGCGTAAATGACGCTCCATCCATCAAGTCAGCAGATATCGGTGTTGGTATGGGTATCACAGGTACAGACGTAACTAAGAACGTTGCTGATATGGTACTTGCTGATGACAACTTCGCAACAATCGTTGGTGCTGTTTCTGAAGGTAGAAGAATCTATGATAATATCCGTAAGGCAATCCAGTTCTTACTAGCTTCCAACATGTCCGAAGTTATTTCTATCTTCGTGGCTACAATGATGGGCTTCACAATCCTTCACCCAGTTCACTTATTATGGATCAACTTAGTAACTGACTGCTTCCCAGCATTAGCACTTGGTGTTGAAAAGCCAGAAGCAAACATTATGAAGCGTAAGCCAAGAAAGACAACTGACGGTATTTTCTCCGGCGGTCTAGGTGTAGACGTTGTTTACCAGGGTGTTATCGTATCTATCCTAACTCTTGCTGCTTACTTTATCGGACACTACATTGAATCTGGTATGTGGGAAATTGCAACAAGCCCAGATGGTACAACAATGGCATTCTTAACAATGTCCATGACAGAAATCTTCCACAGCTTTAATATGCGTTCCCAGAGAGGTTCCTTATTCGCTATGAAGCATAGCAATAAGACATTATTCTTGGCAGGACTTGCAAGCTTTGTGGCAACAACAGCTGTTATCTACGTTCCATTCCTTGCTGCTGCGTTCGAATTCGAACACATTAGCTTAATGGAATACGGCATTGCTATGGCTCTTGCGGCTTCAATCATCCCAATTGTTGAAGTTGTTAAATTCTTCCAGAGAAAGATGGCTAAATAGTTTAAGGTTTTAATATGTTAAATTAACCCGGTAGGTGTTTACTACCGGGTTTTTTAATGTTATAATGTTTGCGTTGTTTGTTAAAAATTATGCAAAGATTGCAAAACTGAAAGGAAAATGTAAATGGATATTGTTGTTGGAATCGACATTGGTGGAAGCACAACTAAAATTGCAGGCTTTAGAAAGGGAGAAATGCTTATCCCTGTACAGATATCTGCAGACAACCCTATTGCTTCACTTTTTGGTGCTTTCGGTAAGTTTTTATATGATAATAATTTAGAATTAAATGATATAACTCAGGTTAACCTAACAGGTGTTGGTGCCAATGATATTCACCAAAATATATATGGATTACCTACTTTTAAAGTAGACGAGTTCTCTGCTAATGGTGTAGGCGGCAAATATTTTGCCGAAGGCAGAGAAGAATTTATGGTTGTAAGTATGGGAACAGGCACATCATACGTAAAGGTTTCAAATGGCGTGCCTAGTCACATCGGCGGTATCGGCATTGGTGGTGGCACTATTATGGGTCTTTCAAAGTTAATGCTAAATACTAATAAGCCTGATAAGATTGAAGAACTTGCAGCTGCAGGTAAGGTTGGTAATATTGACCTAAGAATCGGTGATATCTCTAAAAATCCTTTACCTGGTTTAAATCTAGAGATTACAGCATCCAATTTCGGTAAGGCATCTTCTAGAGCTAACTGCGAAGACAAAGCCGCAGGCATTGTACATATGGTACTTGAGACTATTTGCCAGACAGCAGCCTTAATTGGTACAGGTATTGGTATCAAGGATTTCGTTTTAATTGGTAATCTTACAAACTTCCCTGAGGTTCATGGGGTTTGTGAAATGGTTAAGTCCTTATTCCCTGGAATCAATTTTATCATCCCGGAAGACGGCGAATATGCTACAGCCATTGGTACAGCACTAGCTGATAAGTGTTGCCTAAAAGCTGTTTAATAAATAAGAAAGATATTAAAAAAAGATGCTTAGAAGAGAGACTACAAGTAAACTTATTAATATAGGGGTCAGCATTTGTGCTATGGTTATAATCATATGCATTTCTGTTACTATTACGGTTTTAGCTAGACCTTTATATTATTTCGACATTGAGTATCTGGATATTCCTGCTAAGTCCGGTATTTCCGCTGAGGCTTGCAAACTCAATTATGATACGTTGATAGATTATAACTTGCTTGGGGGCCCTGAAGAACTTGTATTTCCTACTTTATGGATGTCGGAGACAGGGAGAATACATTTTGAAGAAGTAAAAGATATCTTTATCGACATGCAGACGATTTCTGTCTTCGGAGTAGCCTGTCTAGTATTCTTTGCTATTTATGTAAAGTGCAAGGGTGTACTAAATAATTCACTTGCCAGTGATTCAAAGGATATGTTTCTTTGGATGAAATATACTTTTCCTGTTACTGCTATAGTTGCGGCTACAGTAGGTTTTGCTATGGCGATAGATTGGCAGTGGGCTTTTACTACTATGCACGAAATATTCTTTGACAATGATTATTGGATCTTTAATTCCTATACGGATCCGGTGATTAAAATACTGCCTGAGGAATTCTTTTTTCACTGCGGGCTTTTAATTGTAACACTTACTATAGCTCAAATAGCTATATTGAGGGTAGTATATGGGAGGTTAACAAAATGAGTGATATTTCTTTCAAGAACTTATTTTTTAGATATTATGACAGAAAAATCTGTGATGGAAGCATAACTTTCTCACAGCTTGGAATTAGCAAGATGGACTTCACAAGACTTTGTACAGAAGACGATTTTGTGCTAGATCCTGAAACATTAGAAAGAGTCTGCGCAGTGATGAAGCTTACAGACGAAGAAAAAGCAGCATTTTATGAGGCTGCAAATAGAAAGTAATTATACAATACCGAAGAGAGTAATCTTTTCGGTATTTTTATTTGAAAAATTTATAAGTGTTGACTGTTACAAGTTTTATGATATACTTTTACATAAAATCCGTAAAAAATATAAAATTACGGATAAGATACAAAAGGGGCTTAATTATGATATATACTTATGA
>JAFYLX010000062.1 GCA_017556895.1 Bacillota bacterium
TGTAGTCAATCTTAAAGTCTCCAGAGTGGAAAACAGTTCCGACTGGAGTCTCAATTGCCAAGCACACGGCATCGGCAATTGAGTGAGTTATTCTAATAGTCTCTACTTTAAAATCTCCAAGTTTTATCGTATCACCGGCTTTAACTGTTCTTAGATCGGCTATAACCTGGTGCTCTTTAAGTTTGTTTTCGATTAGACCTAGTGTAAGTCTAGTGCCATATATTGGAGTTTTTATATATCTTAATAGATAAGGGATTGCTCCAATATGGTCTTCGTGTCCGTGAGTAATTACCATTCCGACTAACTTATGCTGATTTTCAATCAGATAAGAAAAATCAGGAATTACGATATCAATACCGTACATCTCACTTTCTGGGAAACTCATACCACAATCTATAATTAAAATCTGATCATCGTATTCAAGAAGAGTTAAATTTTTTCCGATCTCATTTAACCCTCCAATCGGAATTACTTTTAGATTTGGAGTGACCTTTCCCAAACGAGGTTTTCTTCTCATAATATTATTTCCGTCCTTTTCTTCTAATTATGAAAAGATAACTGTGGTCAATATTAAATTTTGTAGCCTATTTTACTACGATGTTGATCAGTCTTCCAGGTACTGCAATTACCTTTACAACTGTCTTTCCGTCAGTCAATTCTTTAATTTTGTCGTTTTCCAAAGCTATCTTTTCTAAAGCTGCCTTGTCAGCATCAGCTGCAACCATAAGCTTTTCTTTAACTTTGCCATTAATCTGAACTACAATTTCAACTGTATCTTTTACTAATGCAGTTTCATCAAATTCCGGCCATCTCATTGTAGATACAGATTCTGTCTGTCCAATGTGTTCCCACATTTCTTCACAGATATGAGGCACAAATGGTGATAAGATTAAGATTAAGTCTTTTACAGCTTTGCCTAATAGACCAACATTAACGTTATCAAGCTCCTTATATCTGTACATTTCATTAACAAGTTCCATGATTGAAGAGATAGCTGTATTGAAGCTGAATCTTCCGCCTACGTCTTCGGAAACCTTCTTAATTGCGAAGTTTAGCTGGTAGTTAAGTGCTTTGTCAGCTTCTGTAGCAACTTCGAATGCCTGAGGTACTTCTGGATACTTTTCAACGAATTCGTATACTAATCTGTATACTCTGTTTAAGAATCTAAAGCTACCTTCTACACCGGCATCTGACCAGTCTAATTCTCTTTCTGGTGGAGCTGCGAATAAGATGAATAATCTTGCAGTATCAGCACCGTACTTGTTGATGATTTCTTCAGGGGAAACAATGTTGCCAAGAGATTTACTCATCTTCTTACCGTCTTTGTTTACCATACCCTGAGTTAATAAGTTTTTGAATGGTTCTTCGTATTTACATAATCCTAGATCATGTAAAGCCATCATAAAGAATCTAGCATACATTAAGTGAAGGATAGCGTGTTCTACACCACCGATATACTGGTCTACATCCATCCAGTAATCAGCCTTTTCCTTGCTGAATGGCATTTCACTGTTCTTAGGATCACAATATCTTAAGAAATACCATGAGGAGTCAAGGAATGTATCCATAGTATCTAATTCTCTCTTAGCTGGCTTTCCGCAAACCGGACATACTGTGTCTCTGTATGTTGCGGAAGTTGCAAGTGGAGATTCACCCTTTCCTGTAAACTCAACGTCTGTTGGAAGTTTAACTGGAAGGTTTTCTTCCTTTTCAGGAACCCAACCACATGCGTCACAGTGAATCATTGGAATAGGAGTACCCCAATATCTCTGTCTTGAAATTAACCAGTCTCTTAATCTATAGTTGATTGACTTGTTACCGATACCTGTAGATTCAAGGTGTTCGATAACCTTTTCAATTGCAACTCTGTTGTTTAATCCATCGAATTCACCGGAGTTAATCATTGTACCTTCAGCAACGAAAGCTTCCTTTAAGTCATAAAGGTCGATTTCTGGGTTACCAGGGTCAACTACAGGAATGATGTCTAATTCGAACTTTTTAGCGAATTCGAAGTCACGCTGGTCATGTGCTGGTACGGCCATGATAGCACCAGTACCGTAACCCATTAATACGTAGTCGGAAATGAAGATAGGAACTTCTTTGCCGTTTAGTGGGTTAACAGCATATTTACCGATGAATACACCTGTCTTTTCGTTAGTTGTGGAAGTTCTCTCGATATCGTTCATATGTTCAACTTTTTCAAGATATTCCTTAACAGGTGCTTCGTATTCTGTTCCTGCTACTAAATCCATAACGTATGGATGTTCAGGAGCAAGTACCATATAAGTAACACCGAATAATGTGTCACATCTAGTTGTGAAGATTCTTAACTTTCTGTCGTCATCTTTGATACCGAAATCTACTTCAGCACCTACAGATTTGCCAATCCAGTTCTTCTGCATAACCTTAACTTTGTTAGGCCATCCATCTAGAGTATCTAAATTATCTAATAATCTTTCTGCGTAATCAGTAATTTTGAAGTACCACTGGGATAAGTTCTTCTTACCTACTGGTGATTTACATCTTTCACAAACGCCATCTACTACCTGTTCGTTAGCAAGTACAGTTTGGCAGCTTGGACACCAGTTTACAGGGTTTTCCTTTTTGTATGCTAAGCCCTTCTTGTAGAACTGAATGAAAATCCACTGCATCCACTTATAGTAGTCTTCACCACAAGTTGCAATTTCTCTATTCCAGTCATAGGAAAGACCTAGTTCTTTTAACTGTTCACGCATTTCAGCGATGTTGTTCCATGTCCATTCGCTTGGGTGAGTTCCGTGCTTGATTGCTGCGTTTTCTGCAGGTAGTTCGAAGGAGTCCCAGCCCATTGGATGAAGAACGTTATATCCATCCATCTTCTTAAATCTCGCAATTACATCACCGATAGAATAGTTTCTAACATGCCCCATGTGTAATTTGCCAGATGGGTATGGGAACATTTCTAAACAGTAATATTTTTTCTTTGTTTCATCTTCATCGATTTTAAAGCAATTATTTTCTTCCCAATATTTTTGCCATTTTTTCTCGATTTCACCAAAAGTATATTTTTCGTTCATAGTTATCGTTTATTCCTCCACTTCGATGAATTCACAGTCACCCCATACTTTTTCGATGCTGTATCTATCTCTAGTTTCTTTTGTAAATAGGTTAACAATGATGTCACCAAAGTCCATCAGGATCCATCCAGAACCCTGTTTACCTTCGATAGATTTAACAAGTAATCCCTGTTCTGCTAGTTTATCTTCAACTTCGTCAGCTAAAGAAGCAA
>JAFYLX010000008.1 GCA_017556895.1 Bacillota bacterium
AGGATACCGCTAGCAAGGATACTTCTAACTCTAACAAGAAACCTACGGCTGAAGATTTGGCTGTAGACAATTCAGATGACCCTACTGCATCAAACGGTGGCAATAGTGCATACAAGCCTGATGAGGCAGAGTCCATTACTGTTACGATAAGCATACGCTGTGACACTTTGTCGAGCGATATGAGCAAACTTACTAATCCTTCTATCGCAGGATATATTCCTACCAATGGGGTTATTCTAACAACTACTACATTCAAGGGGACGACAGATAGCACTGTTTTTGATGCGTTAAACACTGTGTGCAGAAACAATGGTATTCAGCTGGAATCAACATATACTCCTCTTTATGAGTCATATTACGTAGAAGGAATCAACTATCTATACGAATTTGATGGTGGTGCAGGAAGCGGATGGATGTATAAGGTTAACGGATGGTTCCCTAATTATGGATGTTCATCATACTATTTAAGTGATGGAGATGTTATAGAATGGGTGTACACTTGTGACTATGGCGCTGATGTTGGCGGTGAATTACATAATTATTAAGGATTTATAATATGAAAGAAATGTTCAAAAAAGGGCTTGGTGAAACAGGCACATTTGCCACTTATCATCCCGCAGTCAACTTCATATTTTTTCTGTTTGCTATAGGCATAACTATGTTCTCTATGGACCCTGTATTCCTTTTAGTTACTTTGGTAGCCAGCTGGATGTGGTCGGTTCTTCTTGGAGGGCAAAAGGCTGTCAAGTTTAATTTAATCATGACAGTTCCTATAATCATTGTTATGGCAATCATAAACACACTGTTTACCCACAACGGAGCAACGGTGCTATTTTACCTGAATTATAACAGAATTACATTAGAAGCCTTCTTGTTTGGGATAGCGGGTGCCACAATGATTTCATCTGTAATCGTATGGTTTACTTGCTTTAACAAAGTTATGACTTCAGACAAATTTATATATTTGTTCGGGAAGGCAGCTCCAGTACTCGGACTTACTTTGTCTATGATTTTTAGATTTATTCCGCTTCTTAAGAGCAGATACGCAGAAATTTCCATGGGGCAGAAGTGCATGGGCAGACATGTAGAGAAAGGGTTCTTTTCTAAGGCAAGACAGCTTGTAAAAGAAGTGTCTATACTGGTTTCATGGTCACTTGAGGCGTCCATAGAAACTGCAGACTCAATGGAAGCTAGAGGATATGGTCTTCCTGGAAGAGGAAGCTTCCACCTATTTAAGTTTGATAATAGGGATAAGAAACTTACAGTCTTTATTGTCGTGCTAGGACTTGTGGCTACACTTGGATGCGCACTTGGAAGAACGTCAATTTACTATTACCCAGTGATAATGATGGAAGGCTGGGATTTATTGAAGATATTAACATTAGTGTGCTATACAGTTTTGTTATTTGCACCACTAGTTATTGATATTATAGGAGAAAAGCAATGGCAAGCATACGAATCAGAAATTTAACATTTAAATATCCATTAGCCCATGAGCCTGCTATCAAGAATATAAATTTGGATGTTGAGCAGTCAGAGTTTGTCGTGCTTTGCGGCAAATCTGGTTGTGGCAAGAGTACATTGCTTCGTCAGATGAAGAAGAATCTTATTCCTTACGGCGACAAGGAAGGCGAAGTCCTATATTATGGTACTGAAATAGCAGATCTAGATGATAGAAAGAGCACTACAGATATTGGCTTTGTTCAGCAGAATCCTGATAATCAGCTAGTGACGGATAAAGTTTGGCACGAGCTTGCTTTTGGTCTTGAAAGCCTGGGCGTAGATAATCAATCCATTAGAAGACGAGTTGCAGAAATGGCAAGCTTCTTCGATATGCAAGGATGGTTTAGAAAGAGCGTTTCTGAACTTTCCGGTGGTCAGAAACAGCTACTAAACCTTGCCTCTGTTATGGTTATGCAGCCAAAGGTGCTTATTTTGGATGAGCCTACTTCTCAGCTGGACCCTATTGCCGCTGAGGAATTTATAAATACCGTTTATAAGATTAATAGAGAAGTGGGTACGACAATTATCATTTCCGAACATAGACTTGAGGACTTAATTCCTATGGCGGACCGTGTTGTAGTTATGGACAAAGGCGAGATAATAAGTGCGGCAACTCCATGGAAGACTGGTGATTTCCTTGGTGGAGAGTGTAAGGAAGATCGTCATCCGATGTTCTACGGTATGCCTTCTGTTATGAAGATTTTCTCTGCTTGTCAGGGGAGCAAGATGGAAAAAGGGCTATACAGAACCGAAGACGGTAAGAAACTAGCACCTCTAACTATTAGAGATGGCAGACTTTGGCTTGAATCCATCTTAGAAATTCCAAAGAATGAGGAACAGTTCTACAACAAAAAAGTTGCCGATCCTGAAAACATTGAGAATCCAATTATTGAGATAAAAGATTTATGGTATCAATATCAAAAGAATAGTCAGCCTGTCTTAAGAGGATTAAATTTAAAGGTGAAGCCAGGTGAGTTATTCTGCCTAATGGGTGGAAATGGAGCAGGCAAGTCTACTACTCTTAAGGCTGTTGCAGGTATACTAAAGGCGCAGAGAGGTGAAATCATCATAGATGGTCTTAAAGTCTGCAAAGAAAACAACAAAGAAATTACTGGAAAAATACTAGCTATGCTTCCTCAAAATCCGCAGGCATTATTCACTGAAATAACTGTGGAAGAAGAACTGGCAGAAGCACTATATTTTAGAAAAATGAGTGCCGAAGAAAAAGCCCAGCGTGTAGAAAACATGATGGATACTATGGAGATTAGTCACTTAAGAAAGTCTCATCCATATGACCTTAGTGGTGGTGAGCAGCAGAGACTTGCACTTGGCAAAATTCTTCTTCTTGAGCCGAAGATTATTCTGCTTGATGAGCCTACTAAGGGTCTTGATCCTTTCTTTAAGATTACCCTTGCCGGTATATTTGAAAAACTTAAGGCTCAAGGTGTTACTTTATTTATGGTATCTCATGATGTAGAATTCTGTGCAGAATACGGCGACAGATGCGCTATGTTCTTCGATGGCGACGTAGTTTCAAGTGGAGAAGCGAAATCCTTCTTTGCTGGCAATAGCTTCTATACTACTACATCCAACAGAATTGTTCGACAGTGGAACAGTGACCTGGTTACTTGGGAGGAGGTAGCTACATGGGTAGAACAGAATACGACCCGATAAGAAAAAAGGCAGTGCAAAAGCGTACAATTACCTCTGCATTGATGATTTTTATTGGAATCCCTGCCTTGATTGCACTAAGCACACTCCTCGATAACGGAAAGTTTTTTATGCTTTGCAGTTTAGGCGTGGTTATATGCTGCATGGCACCTTTCTTTATGGTGTTTGAAAAGCGAAAGCCTAAGGCAAGAGAAATAGTTTTAATAGCTATGATGAGTGCTATTACTGTGGCGTGTCACATGTTTTTCCATATAACAATACCTATTCAAATTGGTACAGCAATGGTTATTATTGCGGGAATTTCCATGGGACCTGAAGCAGGTTTTCTTGTAGGCGCATTGTCAAGATTTGTATGTAATTTCTATATGGGACAGGGGCCTTGGACGCCTTGGCAGATGTTTTGCTGGGGACTTTTAGGATTCTTAGCCGGACTTGCATTCAACAAAGTGGATTTAGTTAATGCCACAGAAAAAGTTAAATCTAGAGATTTCAAAGTGGTGATGGGACCGGTTCTTTGTATCATTGCTTTTGAAGTTTTAGCCTTTGTAAGTTACTTTATTTTTCCGGAAGCTAACGGTCTTGGCGTAGAATCTTTTGGAGATTTTGTAAATGAGATGGGCAGGGCAGATAGCTTTAAGGAAATCATTAACCTGCTAGGTACATTGTTCGGCTGGAGAGTATATGCCTTTGGTGCTGTCGGACTTGTTGCAGGCGTATTGCTTCAAAGAAAGAGAATGCCGGTAGATAATATTACTATCACTCTATTTACATTCTTCACTACATTAATACTGTATGGAGGAATAATTAACATCGGTTCTATCTTTACTTCCGCCGGTATTGCAGGGAATGGCAATATAAGTTTGGATACATTTAGAACCATATATATTACAGGACTTCCATATGACATCGTCCATGCAGCACTTGCGGCCTTCTGCATGTTTGTAATCGGTAACCCAATGATTAGGAAGATTGAGAGAATTAAAATCAAATACGGAATCTATAAATAAGGGATCAATAGGCGAGATACCGGTTGGCAAGCTATTGGTTGCAAAATACCAATAGGGCAAATATCGGTCGACAAAATATTGGTTTTCTCCTAAAGAGCGGAACTGGAGCTGTTTGGGAGAACGTGTCGCAGTTTTTTCTCCCATAGCATCATATAGGGTGTTGCCACGGAGAAAGAATTTTGAACTTTCTCCTAATAGAGACTATTGGCATCGAAATAGGAGAAGAAAAGCGGCACAAATTAAGGTTTGTTTTGTGTTTTAATCGACTTTGCAATTATAAAACGATGAAAAACACAAATTTTTCTCCGTAGACATGCCCCTGCAGAACGGGTGGGAGAAAAAAGTGGGAAAACACCTTTTGAACAGACAAAAAAATCGAGTTACTTCATTGTAACTCGATTTTTTAATATCTAGAATCTTATTGATTTGCTATTAATTCCGACATTTAATACCACACCGATACCCATTAGCGTTGCGATTACGGATGTACCGCCGCCGGATAATAAAGGAAGTGTGATACCTGTTACTGGCATTATGCCCATTGTCATGGCGATGTTTTCGAATACCTGGAAGATGAACATCGCTGTAAAGCCTGTCACGATTAATGCACCGTACCAGTCAAGTGCGTCTCTTACCATCTGAACCATTCTAAACATTAGTCCGCCATATAGACAAATAACAAATATTCCACCAATGAATCCCCATTCTTCAACGATTACGGAGAAGATAAAGTCGGATTCCTGAACTGGGATAAAGTCCATTTCTTTCTGTGTTCCCTTGAATAGACCTTTTCCTGTAAAACCACCAGAACCCATAGCAACCTTTGACTGCCATACCTGATAGTTACCGGGAAGGCTTAGATTATCGGGGTGAAGGAAGGCTTCGATTCTATCCTTCTGGTAGTCATCAAGGAAGTTATACGCAATCGGAATTGCACATACAACGCCGACTATTGACTTGATTAAAATCTTGTAATCAATACCTGCGAAGAATACCATGAAAATCCAAATTGACATGTAAACTAGGGCACTTCCCAGGTCTTCTTTTAATACGATTAGAATAATTGGAACTGCATAAAGTCCTGCTAGAACCACTCCTCGGAATTTTTTGATATCCTCCCTGTGGATCATAAGGTAGTTAGCCATTAGCAAGATGAAAGGTATCTTTACAAATTCAGAAGGCTGAATCGTAGTAGGTCCTATGTCAATCCAAGATCTTGCACCGTATAATTCAAGACCTAACCCCGGTATGTATACCGTAAGCAAGAATAAAATGGAAAGTACGTACATCGGCAGCGTAAGACTTTGGAACATGTTATAGTCCAAATGGAGTATAAAGCAAAGTGCTATAAACCCTAAAACATACGCCACGGCCTGTACTGCTACAGATCTGTCTAAAACAAAACCACCGTCATAAACCGTACTCTCTAGAGTTATTAAACTGATGACGCCTAAAAGGGCAACTATTATTAAAATTGTTCTGTCGGCCAACTTTAATGGCTCAAAAAACTTTTTCATTATATATAATCCTTTAATATTTAGTATATGTGGGTATTAAATAAATACATACAAAAAATTGTACCAATATATTATAACCTCAAATACTAGGGATATCAAGATAATCCACGTTTGACTTTTAATTTAATAAAGAGAAGGGTAAAAGTTTTGTTTACAAACAAATGTTTTTGCGATATAATAACTTTGTATGAAAAGAAACTGAATAAGAAGGAGGTGTTGTAATGGCTCCAATCGTTGTAAAAATTATTATTGCAGCCTGCGGATTATTAGTGGGCGCGTTAATCGGATATATCTATAGAAAAAATATTGGCGAAAAGGCTATCGGAAG
>JAFYLX010000063.1 GCA_017556895.1 Bacillota bacterium
GGTGGTACTGGTACAGGTGCTGCACCAATCATCGCTAAGGCTGCTAGAGATATGGGCATCCTTACAGTAGGCGTTGTAACAAAGCCATTTACTTTCGAAGGTGCTAAGAGAAGAAAACAGGCTGAACTAGGAATTGGTTTCCTAAAAAGATATGTTGACTCTTTAGTTGTAGTACCAAACGACAAACTTCTTCAAAATTGTGAAAAGAATACATCAATGATCGATGCTTTCCGTATGGCTGATGACGTACTAAGACAGGGCGTACAGGGCATTTCCGATTTAATCTCCGACTTCGCACTTATCAACGTGGACTTTGCTGACGTTAAGTCCGTAATGACTGATAGAGGCATTGCTCACATGGGTACAGGCCGTGGTAAGGGTGAAAATAGAGCTAAGGATGCAGTTAGATCCGCAATCGAAAGTCCATTACTTGAAACATCCATCGCTGGTGCTAAGGCAATCTTATTATACGTTGCAGGTGGTTACGATTTAGGTATGCTTGAAGTGAGTGAAATCGCAAGCATGATCGAAGAACAGGCAGATAGAGATTGTATACTAATCTTCGGCGCTGCAGTAAGCGAAGAAATGGTAGACGAAGTTGCTATCACAGTAATCGCTACAGGCTTTGAAGAAGCTGTTGAAGAAAAAGTAGTGGAAGAAAAGCCAGTAGTAACAGTTGGACTTGAAGCTAAGGAAGTACCTGCTGCTCCAGTAGTAGAAGAGCCAGCTAAAACAGAAGAAGGCGAAGTTGTATTTGGACAGGTTGAAGGTCTAAATGGAACTGAAAGAACACTTCAGGATATCCTGAGTGAAGAAGGCGGAAGCTCTAAGTTCGAGATTCCGGATTTTCTTAGATAGCTAATTGGAGCCGGTTTTATATAAACCGGCTCTTGTGGTAAATTTATATTTAACAGGAATTGTTCAAAATGAGAGAAATTACTTCGAAGAACAACCAAATATTTAAAGATTTCCTAAAGTTAGAGACAAAAAAGTATCGAGACAGATTTGGTCTTTACTTAATTGAAGGAGAAAATCTCATAGAAGAAGCTTACAAAAATGGAGCCGAATTTAGAGAAATCCTGATTAGGATGGGGGATGAGTCACGATTTATGAGGCCTTGGATGGACAAAGAAAACGTCTTTGTTGTTGAGCCAAAGCTCTTTAGTGAACTGGCTCAAACAGAAACCAGCCAAGGCATAATCGCTTCAGTTAAGAAACCTACGCTTTCCCTGGACAAGTTTATTGAAAGCAAGTCACCGGGGAATTTTGTCGTTTTAGACAGACTGCAGGATCCGGGCAACATCGGTACAATTATTAGAACTGCAGATGCTGCAGGGTACGAACTTGTGATTGCTATGAAGGGAACTGCAGACATCTTTTCGCCTAAAGTTGTTAGATCTGCTACTGGATCACTCTTTAGAGTACCAATAGCCTTTATAGACAACAACGAGCAACTCATAGAGTTTTGCCAAAAGGCAGGCAAGAAGCTTACTGCTACATGTCTAGACGACAGCAAATTTTACTACGAAGAAGACTTGAAAGAAAACATCGCTTTAATAGTAGGCAACGAGGGCAATGGAATAGACCCTAGTCTTATTGAAAAATCCGATGTAAAAATAAAAATTCCAATGCAGGGCAGCATAGAATCACTAAATGCTGCAGTTGCGGCGGCAATAATCATGTATGAATCTGTTAGAAAATGAGGTTAAAAAAATGCAAGAAAGATTAAAAGTAATTCTTGAAGAATCCAAAGCACAGTTAGAAAAGGCTGTTTCCCTTCAGGAAGCAGACGAAACAAGAGTTAAAGTCCTAGGTAAAAAGGGCGCTCTTACAGAAATTTTAAAGTCAATGGGTAAGCTTTCCCCAGAAGAAAGAAAGGAACTTGGTCAGGCAGCTAATCAGGTAAGAGCTGAAATCGAAGAGCTTCTTGCTGAAAAGATCGCTGAACTTAAGGAAAAGGAAAAGCAGGCTAAGCTTGCTGCAGAAGTTATCGACGTAACTGAACCAGGTAAGGTTAATCAGTTAGGTAACAAGCACCCATTAACTATCACAATGGAAGAAATTTCTAAGGTATTCAAGTCCATGGGCTTCTCCTTAACAGAAGGTCCTGAAGTTGAAACAGTATTCAACAACTTCGACGGTCTAAACGCACCGGCAGACCACCCTGCAAGAGACTGGACTGATACTTTCTATATTTCAGAAGACACATTACTTAGAACACAGACTTCTCCTGTACAGGTAAGAACATTAAAGAGCCAGGAGCCACCTATCAGAGTATTCGCTCCAGGTAGAACTTTCCGTTGTGACACAGCTGACGCTACTCACTCTCCAATGTTCCATCAGGTTGAAGGCCTAGTAGTAGACGAAGGCATCACAATGGCTGACCTAAAGGGCGTTTTAGACAGCTTTGCTAAGCAGTTATTCGGTCCTGATACTAAGACTAAGTTCAGACCTCATCACTTCCCATTCACTGAACCTTCAGCAGAAATGGACGTATCTTGCTTCAAATGTGGAGGCAAGGGCTGCAGAGTATGTAAGGGCAGTGGCTGGATCGAAATTTTAGGTTGCGGTATGGTACATCCAAACGTACTTGCAGTTGGTGGTATTGATACAGAAAAGTACACTGGCTTCGCATTCGGTATGGGTGTAGAAAGAGTAGCAATGCTAAAGTATGGAATTGATGATATCAGATTGTTCTATGAAAACGATATGCGTTTCATCGAGCAGTTCAAATAGGGAGGTAGTGAGAGATGATAGTTTCACTTGAATGGTTAAAAGATTATACAGAAGTAAATGTTAGTCCAGAAGAATTCTGTGACAGAATGATTATGTCCGGCTCCAACTTAGAAACTATGGAAAACGTAGGCGTTGACATGGAAAATGTTGTAGTTGGTAGAATAGAAAAAATCGAAAAGCACCCTGACGCTGACAAGTTAGTTGTTTGCCAGCTAAACGTTGGAAAAGATGAACTAGTTCAGATCGTAACAGGTGCTAAGAACGTATTCGAAGGCGCATATGTTCCAGTAGCTCTTGATGGAGCAAGAATCCCTGGCCCTCTTCATGGACAGCCAAAAGTTGAAGGTGGCGTTACAATCAAGGCTGGTCAGCTAAGAGGTGTTGATTCTCACGGTATGCTTTGTTCCTTCGGCGAATTAGGATTCGAAGACAAGGTAGTTCCAGTGAACCAGAGAGAAGGCATCTGGATTCTTGGCGGAGAATATCCACTAGGAATGGACTTTGCTGAAGCTTTAGAATTAAAGGATCAGATTATCGACTTCGAAATCACTCCAAACAGACCTGACTGCTTATCCATGATTGGTATGGCAAGAGAAGCTGCTGCTACTTTCGGCACTAAGCTTGGTTATCCAGAAACTCAGTGCAAGAGTGAAGAAGGAAACGCAGCAGACTACATCGATGTAGAAATCAAATCCGACCTTTGCAAGCGCTATATCGCTAGAATCGTAAAGGACGTTAAGGTAGAAGACTCCCCATGGTGGTTACAGAGAAGACTTATCCACGCTGGAATGAGACCTATCAACAACATCGTAGATATTACAAACTTCGTAATGCTTGAATATGGTCAGCCACTTCACGCTTTCGATATTAAGAGCATTGCAGGTTCTAAAATCGTAGTAGATACAGCAGAAGACGGAGCTAAGTTCACAACACTAGATGGAACTGAAAGAACTCTTGACGAAATGATGCTTATGATCAACGATGCTGAAAAGCCAGTTGCAGTAGCAGGTGTTATGGGTGGTCTAAACTCCGAAATCGAAGCTGATACAAATACAATCGTTATCGAGTCCGCAAACTTCGTAGGTGGTAGCGTAAGAACAACTGCTAAGAGACTTGGTCTTCGTACAGAAGCGTCTTCCCGTTACGAAAAGGGTATTGACCCTAACCTATGTAAGGCTGCAGCTGACAGAGTTTGCTACTTAATCGAACTTATCGGTGCAGGTAAAGTTGTAGGCGGAAGCGTTGACGTTTACCCAGCTCCTGAAGCAGCTAAGACTGTTAAGGGAAGAGTAAGCAGAATCAATGGCGTACTTGGTATCGAATTAACTAGAGAACAGATGGTTAATTACTTCGAAAGCCTTGAAATGAAGGTTGAAGGCGAAGGCGATGAACTATTAGTAACTGCTCCAACAGTTAGACAGGATATCGAAATCGAAGAAGATTTAATCGAAGAAGTAGCAAGACTATATGGTTACGATGTTCTTCCTGTAACTATTCCAAAGGGTAACAACGAATCCACTCAGTCCTACGAAAGAGACATCAAGGATTTAGCTAGAGACGTAATGTGTTCATTAGGTGCTAACGAAATCCAGACTTACTCCTTCGTAAGCCCTAAGGGTGTAGATAGCGTGAGAATTGACGAAGACTCATGGGAAAGAGCATTCGTAAGAATCTTAAACCCACTTGGTGATGAAACATCCGTAATGAGAACAATCCTTCTTCCAGGTATGATGGAAGTTCTTGCAAGAAACTTCAAGAGAAACAGAGAAGCTGTAAGAGCATTCGAAATCGGTAACACATTCATGGTTAACCTATTAAACGAAAAGGCTCTTCCTACAGAAACAGACTCCATGTGTATCGGTTTCTACGGTAAGGATGAAGACTTCTTCACACTTAAGGGAACAATTTGCGAACTTCTTGGCAAGCTTGGCATCAAGGACCTAGAATTCATTCCTGAATCCGAATACGGTCCATATCACCCAGGCAGATGCGCAAGAATCGTTACTAAGGAAACAATCGTTTCCCCTGACTGCAACGGTTTTGAAGAAGAGTACGTTGAACTTGGTATCATGGGCGAAATCCACCCAGACGTAATGGAAAATTACGAAATTGATACTCGTTGCTACGCAGCAGAATTATTCTTCAACGTGGTTACAGACCTTGCTAATACAGAAAAGGCATTCAAGCCACTTCCTAAGTACCCTACAATGTCCAGAGACCTTGCTTTCGTTGTAGATGAAACAATGACAGTAGGCGAAATCGAAGCGGTTATCAAATCTGCAGGCGGCGAAATCTTAAGAGATGTTAAGCTATTCGACGTATACAGAGGACCACAGGTTGGCGAAAATAAGAAGAGCGTTGCGTTCGCTTTAACATACAGACATGATGAAAAGACATTAACAGACGAAGATGTTAATAAAGTTCAGAATGCTATCTTAGAAGCTCTTGAATCAGCATTAGACTTAACTTTAAGAGCATAATTTAGGGAGATAACAATGGAAAACAACAAGGTTAAAGTAAGAATCTACGGTCAGGAATACACTATCGCAGGTGAAAGAGACGAAGAAACTATTAGAAAAGTTGCAGGCCATGTAAATGATAAGATGCGTGAACTTGGACGCGGATTCTCAAGTAATGGCCAGGGCACCCTTGCTGTTTTGACAGCTCTTAATATTGCAGACGAATACTTTGGGGCGCTTGAAGATATTCAGCGCCTTGAAGATACAAAGGCACAGCTTGAGAAGGATGTTCAGCATTATATCAAGATGTGGGATGAAGCAAAGAAGAGCTTTGTTCAGTACAAAGACAATGCAGCAAAGGTTGCAGATGAAAAACAGAAAAGTGAAGAAAAATACAAAGACCTTGAAGCGAAGTGCAGTGAATTTGAGAATATGTTCTTCGACCTTCAAATGGAAAATCTTCAGCTAAAAAACGAATTAGAAAAGTATAAGAGGGCAAATGAAATCTAAAGCATTAAAGACACTAGAATACAATAAAATAATTGAACTACTGTCAGGACAGGCAACTTCAAAGCCGGCGAAAGAGCAGCTTTTAAAATTACAGCCAATGACAAATCTTGGTGATATTAGAGACGCTCTAGCTGAGACTAGCGAGGCTGTCCGTGTTATCATGCTTAAAGGCTCAGCACCGCTAGGCCAGATTTATGATATTGAAGATTCTCTTTATTTTGCGAGAAAGGGCGGAAGCCTTACTATGAGGCAGCTTCTGCAGGTTCTGTATAACCTAAAGGTTACAAGCAATATCATCACTTTCCTAAAGAGTGATTTGCCACCGCTTCCTATACTAGACAGCATTAGAGAAGTTCTTGTTACCTTCCCTAGACTCGTAGAAAACATCGATAGATGTATAATCTCAGAAGACGAGATGTCAGACAACGCTTCACCCGAACTTAAGAGTATTAGAAGAAGCATTGCGAGACAAAATGATGCTATTAAGAATAGACTAAACAATATTATGAATTCTGCGGATAACAAGGGTTATCTGCAGGATTCACTTATCACCATCAGAGATGGAAGATATGTAGTTCCTGTAAAGGCGGAGCACAGGGGCAAAGTTCCCGGAATCGTGCACGACCAGTCTTCTACAGGGCAGACAATTTTTATTGAGCCGCAGGTAATTGTAAACTTAAATAACGAACTCAGAGAATTGGAACTTGCGGAGAGAGTGGAAATCGAAAGAATACTTGCTGAATTATCATCAAATGTTGCAGAACATTTCCACGACATCATGAATAACCAGAAATTACTTATCACGCTAGATATGATCTTCGCAAAGGGTAAGTTTTCTCTCCTTGTTCGTGGCGAAGAACCTGAAATGGCAGAAGATGGAGAGCTTATATTAAAGCAGGCTAGACATCCTCTAATCGATTTAAAGAAGGTAGTGCCTATCAATGTGAGCGTAGGGGGACGTTACAAGACATTAGTGGTAACCGGTCCTAATACCGGCGGTAAGACTGTAACCCTCAAGACTACAGGCTTACTTGTGCTTATGGCACAGAGTGGGCTTCACATTCCGGCCCTTTCTACTAGTAGGATTCCTGTTTTTCACCAGGTGTTTGCAGACATCGGCGATGAACAGAGTATCGAGCAGAGCTTGAGTACCTTCTCATCTCACATGAGAAACATAGTTGAGATTATTGACAGCGTTGATAACAAGTCTTTAGTTCTTGTGGACGAACTTGGTGCTGGTACGGATCCGACAGAAGGTGCGGCACTCGCAATCGCCATTTTAGAAAAAATCAAGGGTTGGGGAGCATACACAATAGCGACAACCCACTATAACGAGTTGAAAAAGTACGCTCTTTCTCAGGAAGGAGTCGAGAATGGGTCTATGGAGTTTGACATCAACACTCTAAGCCCGACATATAGATTGTTTATTGGGATTCCAGGTAAATCTAATGCCTTTGAAATCTCAAGAAAACTTGGTCTTTCAGAAGATCTAATTGAAAGGTCACAGCAGCTTCTTGAAAGAGGAGATATCGAGTTCGAAGATGTTCTTGATTCTATCGAAAAGGATAAGAAGAGAGCGGAAGCTGAAAGAGACGAGGCCATCTTGCTTAATATTTCCATGAAAAAGAAGATTGAAGAACTAGAAAAGAGACAGGCTAAACTGGAAGAACAAGAAAAGAAAATTATCAGTAAGGCCAAGGAAGAGGCCAGAGATATTCTTAGAGAAGCCAGAGAAACAGCTACTGATGTTAGCAAAGAACTCCGCGAACTTAACAAGATTGGTAGCTTAGGCGAAAGAAACAAGAGGTTTGATAAGAGCAGGAAGAAGCTTAAAGACGCCGAAGAAAGAGTTTCAGAAAAACTCATAAGGCGTGTTAATCAGGCACCTGTTAATATAGATGACCTGAAAGTTGGAGACCAGGTTAGGGTTCTTACTCTTGACCAGATTGGCGAAGTACTGACAAAACCGGATGAAAAGGGCGATTTAGCTGTTAAAATCGGTATAATGAAGGCTAACATAAACATTAAGGACTTGATGTTTATTGAACAAGAAAAGCCTGTACAAGCTCCAAAAACTAGCAAATATGGTAATCTATACAAGTCAAAGGCTCAGAATATTTCAATGTCCATCAATGTACAAGGTAAGAACCTTGATGATGCCACAATGGATGTAGATAAGTATCTTGATGACGCTTTTATGGCAGGTCTTAAGGAAGTAACTATCATCCACGGCAGAGGCGAGGGCATCCTAAAGGATGGACTTAGAAATCTGTTTAGAAGACATAAACATGTTGCTTCTTACAGAAAAGGAAAGTATAACGAAGGCGGAGAAGGCGTTACTATCGTAACTTTAAAGGAGTAATAGATGTTTATAATAAGTGGGTGTCTTTTGGGACACGATTGTAAATATGACGGCGGCAACAACAGAAACGAAGAGGTCGTAAAGTTTTGCGAGACTCATAAGCACGTTGTCGTTTGTCCGGAAAGAGCGGGCAAATTACCTTGCCCTAGACCACCTGCAGAGATTGTAGGTAAGAGAGTTATTAACAAGGAAGGCGAAGACGTTACGGAAGCTTTTATGGAAGGTGCTAGAACCTCTGTAAAGACTTGCACTATGTTATCCGAACTTTCCGATGAACCTATAGAAGGTGCAATTTTAAAGGCAAAGAGCCCATCTTGCGGTGTTGGCAAAGTGTACGACGGTACTTTCACTGGTACCCTAACAGATGGCAATGGTGTATTTGCCGATATGCTAATCAAAAGAGGAATTGAAGTCATTACTGAAAAGGAGACAATAAAATGGTAAATTTCAAGGAAGAAATTGCGAAATTAATATCTGAAAACGTAGAAGGTCTTGAACTTAGTGAAATCATGGGCATGATTGAAGTTCCACAGGACTCAAAGATGGGTGACTATGCGTTCCCATGCTTCAAACTTGCTAAGACTTTAAGAAAAGCTCCACCTCTAATTGCTGCTGGCATCGCAGAAGCAATTTCTGGTAATGAAATGTTTGAAAAGGTAGAACAGGTTAATGCTTACGTTAACATGTTTATTTCCAAGGAAGCTTTCGTTAAGGACGTAGTTTCTGAAGTACTAAACAAGAAAGATGAATTCGGTAACAGCAATGTAGGCGAAGGCAAGCCTGTAATCGTTGAGTTCTCATCTCCAAACATTGCTAAACCTTTCCACATTGGACATATTAGAAGTACTGTAATTGGTAACTCCATTAACAAAATCTACAAGGCAATGGGTTACGATGTTACAAGAATCAATCACCTAGGTGACTATGGTACACAGTTCGGTAAGATGATCTGTGCTTATAGACACTGGGGTAATAAGGAAGATGTTATTGCAGAACCTATTAAGACTTTATTAAGCTACTACACAAAGTTCCACGTAGAAGTTGAAGAACATCCAGAATTAGAAGATGAAGCCAGAGAAATCTTCGTTAAGCTTGAAGCAGGCGAACCTGAAGAAGTTGAATTATGGCAGTGGTTCAGAGATGAAAGCTTAAAGGAATTTAACAGAGTATACGATATGCTAGGAATCAGCTTTGATTCTTATGCAGGCGAAAGCTTCTACTCTGACAAGATGCCTAGAATCGTTGAAATGATGGAAGAAAAGGGTCTATTACAGGAATCCAAGGGTGCTATGATTGTTGACCTTGAAGAGTATGGAATGTCTCCTGCACTTATTAAGAAGTCTGATGGTTCTTCCTTATATATCACTAGAGATATTGCGGCTTCCGTATACAGAAAAGAACACTACAACTTCTATAAGAATATCTACGTTGTAGCTTCCCAGCAGAACTTACATTTCCAGCAGTGGATCAAGATTATCGAACTTATGGGCAATGAATGGGCTCACGATAACGTACATGTTCCATTTGGTTTAGTAAGCTTGGAAGAAGGTACAATGTCCACAAGACATGGTAGAGTAGTATTCCTTGAAGACGTTCTAAACAGAGCTGTTGATCAGACTAGAGAAATCATCAAGGAAAAGGGTGTAAACACTGATAACATCGAAGAAACTGCTAGACAGGTTGGTATCGGTGCAGTTATCTTTAACGAACTTTCCAATAACAGAATTAAGGACTACGTATTCTCATGGAGCAAGGTTCTTGACTTCAATGGTGAAACTGGCCCTTACGTTCAGTATACTCACGCTAGAGCGGCAAGTATTTTAAGAAGAGCTGGCGAAGAAGCAGCTGCAAAGGCTCTTGATATGGCTAATGTTGATGCTAAGTACATCACTTCCCCTAGCGCATACGAACTTGCTAAGTTAGTTTACGAATTACCTGCTGTTGTTATCGATGCTGGTGAAAAGTACGAACCATCTATCGTTACAAGACATATCGTAGACATTGCTCAGGCGTTTAACCGTTTCTACCACGATGAACATATCTTAGTAGATAACGAAGATGAAAAGGTTGCAAAGCTTGCGCTAGTTCAGGTAGCTAAGACTGCTATCAAGAATGGCTTAGCACTTCTAGGTATGGAAGCACCTGAAAGAATGTAACCTAATAGACTAGTTATTAGAGATTTAAAGATGTAAAGATGTATTAGAGGAGATATTTTTATGCGTTACGTTGGCGATATATATAGACCACCAAGTGAAGCTTATAGCCTACTGGTGCAGGTTACAATTGGATGCTCACACAACAAGTGTACTTTCTGCAATATGTATAAAACAAAGCAGTTTAAAGTACGTAATATGGAAGACGTTTTAGAAGATTTAGCTTGGGCGAGACAGCATTATCGCAGAGTAGAACGTATTTTCCTTTGTGATGGAGATGCGCTTTGCCTTGCTAACCACAAGCTAATTACGATTCTTGACTATATCAAAGAAAACTTCCCTGAATGTGAGCGCGTAACGACTTACGGAAGAGCTACTGCTGCTATCGCAAAGACTGAAGAAGAACTTCGTGAACTGAAAGAACACGGTCTTGCTATGGTATATATCGGGGCAGAATCAGGTAGCCAGAAGGTTCTTGATATGGTTAAGAAGGGTGAAACTAGAGAAGAGCTTATCGAAGGTACTAAGAAGCTAGAAGCGGCTGGTATCAAGACTTCCGTTACATTTATCAGTGGACTTGCAGGCACTGAGTTATGGGAAGAACATGCTATTGAAACAGGTAAGATGATTACAGAAATGAATGCTTCTTATGTAAGCTTGCTTACTTTAATGCTTCAGTCACCAGCGCCGATGCTTGATGACTGGGCAGCTGGAAGATTCCAAAAGTTATCTGCAGAAGAAGTTCTTGCGGAAACTTGCCTAATGCTTCAGCATGCAAATCCTACGAAATCTTGCGTATTTAGAAGTAATCACGCTTCCAACTATGTTTCTTTGAGAGGAAACCTTCCTGAAGACAAGGAACATATGCTAGGCTTACTAAAGCGTTGCATGGAAGACAGAGGATTATTAAAGGACGAAAGATTTAGAATGCTTTAATTTGATGCCTAAAAGGCATATTTAGAAGAAGTACTATATATTATGAAGATTTTACTTACTACATTAAATTCACAATATGTACATTCAAATCCAGCGCTAAAGTATCTGTATACTGTAACTGCAGATGCTTTAGCCGATATTGATATTCGTGAATTTACAATCAATAACGAGCAAAATTACATATATGGCGAACTTGTAAGAGCAAACTACGACATGGTTTGCTTTTCTTGCTACATTTGGAATATCGAGCAGATTAAACAGGTTGCAGCGGATTTAAAGAAGGCTAGACCTGAGATTAAAATCTGCCTTGGAGGTCCTGAGGTTAGTTTTGATGCTCACGTGTTTGCTGTAGAAAATCCATGGGTTGACTATATTCTTTGTGGAGAGGGGGAATACCCTTTCTATCGCTTTATACAGGTCTTAAATGAGCCTTCTGAGCCTTTAAATACGGTTCCTGGACTCGTTTATAGGGAGAATGGAAAAATCTATGTTAATCCTGTTATGGAGCCGATGGACTTTGACTGCATACCTTTCCTATACTCTATTTTAGAGTGCGAATCTGATAAAGTTGTGTATTATGAGTCCACGAGAGGATGTCCTTTTAAATGTGGCTATTGTATGTCATCCATTGATAAGGAAGTTAGACCATTATCGCTAGATAGAGTAAAAGGTGATTTAGGATATTTCCTTTATAAAAATGTTATGCAGGTTAAATTTATAGACAGAACCTTCAATTATGATGAGAAGAGAGCCTATGAGATTTTTAGATACCTGATTGAGAATGATAACGGAAAGACTAATTTCCACTTCGAAATTTGTGCGGATTTATTGACTGATAGACTCCTGCGTCTTCTAGCGAGGGCTAGAAAAGGGCTTTTCCAATTTGAAATCGGTATCCAGTCAACTAATCCTGACACTTTAATTGCTGTTAACAGAAAAGAAAATGTTTATCCTATACTATACAATGTAGAAAGATTGTTAGAACTTGGTAATATTCATATTCATGTTGATTTGATTGCAGGACTTCCGTATGAGACATATGAGATCTTTGAAAGATCCTTCAACAAGGTGTACGGCCTTGGGGCTGATGCTTTCCAAATGGGATTCTTAAAAGTGTTAAAAGGAACTCAGTTCCATGAGATGAAGGAACAGTTTGGTATTGTGGCTAGGGATAAGGCTCCTTATGAGATTATATCTAACAATTGGCTGACTTCTGTTGAGCTTGCTAAACTAAAAACTATTGAAAAAATGCTAGATATCTATTATAATCGCGGAGGATTTAAAAATACTACCGTTTTCCTCATGGCGAAACTAGGTAAGAATCCTTTTAAGTTATATGAGGCTATGGCTGAATTCTACTATGGAGAAGGATATCAGCATAAGAATAGAAAAAAAGAAGAACAGTATAGAATCTTGTTGAAATTTGCCGTTTCATCAGGAATTGAAGCTGACGATGCTAAAGAAGTTTTAGAAAAGGATTTGAGAGAAACCTTTAACCCTGAAGAAGTAAAACGATTCATGAAAAAAGGATGGGAGATATAAAATGTTAAATTTAGAAGATAGAATTGGTGAATTTCTGGTACCACATTTAAAAGACTTTATCTTTGATGAACTATCAGAAAGCTACCTAGAAAAGCAGGGACTAACTGATATTATGAAGGGAGTTCCTATTCCATTAAGAAAGACAGAGTTAAACAAGATTACAACTCTTACAATTGCCCTTAACATGGCATTCGTAATTGGTTGCGATCCTAACTTCCAGTACAGAGATAATTACATCCAGTATATCTTAAAGGCCTTTGACAAGAGATTTGCACAAGGTTTAGTTGCTGATGGTGTGGATGGAACTACTAAGAACGATTATGACTACGCATGCATTCAGTTCAGAGCTGCTATGCTTATCGACCCTGAAAACGTAGACGCTTTATACTGCTACGGTCGTGCGTGTAAAGATGCATACGAATTAGGTGAAGACGAAGATTTTATTGGTAGATTCAAGGCTGAATCTCTAGAAGCTTTCGAAAAAGTTACTCTTAAGAGACCAGACTTTGCTGATGCATATTATTTCCTAGGCTATGGATACTTAAATTTAGGACTATATGTTAAGGCTAAGCTTACATGGGATGATTTCATTAAACTTTCTAATGATGAAGAAAAGAAAAAAGAAATAAAAGAAAGACTTGACCTTTTGGTAGAACCTGTTAGAATAGAGGAAGGCTATAATTTGGTATTGTCTGGAAAGTTTGCTGACGGTATCGAAAGATTATCCAAGTATACTGAAGGTGAATACAAAGATTGGTGGCCATTATGGTATTATCTAGGAACTGCATATCAGGGACTAGAAATGCCAGAGGAAGCAATAGAAAATTATTTAAAAGTTTTAAAGCTTTCTCCAAGCAACCTAGAAGCGATGGAAGAACTTGTTAGAATGTACACAGTTCTTGGAGACAGCGAAAAGGTTGAAAAATACACAAAGAAGATGGATGTAATCAAGCGTAATATCGAGCTTGATCGTCTAGAAAAACACAAGAATTTAAACTAAAAAAGTTTTTTAAAAAAATTAAAAAAAGTTTTAAAAAAGTGTTGACAAAATAGTGATTATACTATATACTTAATTTTGTTGTCAGGGAGATAACGAAGAC
This sequence comes from Bacillota bacterium, assembly GCA_017556895.1. The sequence goes on from JAFYLX010000063.1 coordinate 13,799, forward strand.
AACAAAATGTTCCAAGGTAGCTCAATGGTGGAGCACTCGGCTGTTAACCGATAGGCTGTGGGTTCGAGCCCCACCCTTGGAGCCATCTATGCCGGAGTGGCGGAATTGGCAGACGCACAGGACTTAAAATCCTGCGATCCTTACCGATCGTACCGGTTCGACCCCGGTCTCCGGCACCAATTATTTTGGGTAATTGGTGTCATTTCTTTTTAAGGCATAGAATACAATATAATAACCCAGATGACGCGGGGTGGAGCAGTTGGTAGCTCGTCGGGCTCATAACCCGAAGGTCGTAGGTTCAAGTCCTATCCCCGCAACCAAGAATTTAACAAGTCGTCCAAAGGACGACTTTTTTTATTGTATTGAAAGATTCGCTTGTAGGACTTGAAACGATGGTTGAAAACACGAGATTTCTTATAATTGAAACCTTTTTTAACTTGCTGTACAATATAGATATACAGATCCTTATTGATTTTTTTATGAGAAGGAAGAGGTTTGATTATGATATTTGAAAAACAAGTTGTTAATACATTTAAAAATATGATGCATTCTCGCTGTGATGATGTTGGAACTGCTTATTATTTTAGTTCAGAAGATTTTCCTGGACTGCATAAAGAAGCGTATCCATTTGTTTCATCAATGGGCCATAAGCTTCAAGGCTATATTTATAACTACGACAATCCAATTCCGGGAAGAATAGTTGTATTTGAGCACGGATTTTTCGGTGGACACAGATCTTACATGAAAGAAATTGAAAAATTATGTAAGGCTGGCTATTTAGTTTTTGCCTATGACCATACAGGCTGTATGGAATCCGGTAGCCAGACTCCTAACGGTATGGCACAATCCTTGTGCGATTTGAACGATTGCATTACTACGATTAAGGCAGAACCTCGTTTTAAGGGACTTGATATTTCAGTCGTTGGTCATAGCTGGGGCGGTTTTTCCACAATGAATATCTGTGCGTTACATCCGGAGATATCTCATGTTGTTTCAATGTCTGGCTTTGTTTCAGTTGAAGTTATTATTGGTTCTTTCTTTGGGGGACTTCTAAAACCATATAGAAAAGCAATATTAAAACTAGAAACAGAATCAAATCCGGATTTTGTAAAATATAATAGCATTGAGTCACTTTCAAAGACTGATGCTAAGGTTCTTTTGATTTATTCTGACAACGACCATCTAGTTCGCAAGTCAGTTCATTTTGATTTGTTAAAAGAGGGATTATCCCACAAGGACAATATAGAGTTTTTACTTGTAAAAAATAAGGGACATAACCCTAACTATACTGAAGATGCTGTTAATTACCTTGCAGAATACACGGCAACACTGGGTAAAGCTAACAAGAAAAAACAGTTAGAGTCTGAAGAACAAAAGAAGGCCTTTGTAGCTTCCTTCGATTGGGATAGAATGACAGCTCAGGATGAAGATGTTTGGGCAAAGATTTTAGAGTGCCTAGAAAAATAGGGGGAAATAAATGAAGATTGAACGCGTAACGTCAGTGTATTTTTCACCGACTGGAAATAGTAAGAAAACAGCAAGTGCAATGGCAGAAGCAGTTGCAAAGCGAAATGGAATATCAAAGGCGGAGGCAATAGATTTCACATGTGTACCATCTGATGCCGAGTTTGGTGCGAATGATTTTGTCATATTCGCGGTACCCGTTTACGCTGGAAGAGTTCCAAATGTTGCGAGATTTCGCTTAAAGAGATTCATAGGCAAGGAAACTCCTTGTGTTGTTGTTGCTTCTTACGGGAACAGAGAGTTTGACGATACTTTACTTGAGATGGCAGACATTCTTAGTGAGCAAGGATTCGTTATAAAGGGAGCGGCAGGCGTAGTTGGAAGACACACATATGGTGAAATTCAGGTTGGTAGACCTAATGACGATGATTTAGCAGAATGTCGTCAGTTCGCATTGATGGCTTGTGAAAGCGATAAAAAGTGGCCGGAATTCGATATTCCTGGCAATAGACCATATAGAGAAGGAATGACAAGAGGAAGCCATCAGCCTACAATTAATGATTCTTGTATCAAATGTGGACTATGTGTAAGGGCTTGTCCTGTTGGAGCGCTAGACGAAGA
>JAFYLX010000064.1 GCA_017556895.1 Bacillota bacterium
CTAGTAGCGAGAATGCATATGTTGTAAATACATACTCTAACAAGACATTATTTAATTTAATACCTCGCTATGAAGCTTGCTCTGTTCGCCTTGTAAAGGATTTCTGCAAAGAATAATCATATTTAGGGCAGGATGGCTTGACCGCCTACCTGCTCACCTAGAGAAGAAAATATAATATTAACAATTAATAACGACTTAAAAATATTAGACATGCCGGATACCGATTGGGAAAAGTATATGACCAAGCGTCCCCTGCCGACATACGCAGAAAGATTAAAAGAAATAGAAAAGAAAGTACACGAATGGAAAAAACATAAGTACTACCGCCAACATGGCTTAAAAAAGCAAGAGGTAGCAGAGCAATTGGGTATTACAACCAATAATCTTACTAATTATGTTAATGCTATGGAAGGACTGAATTTCTCTGCATGGATTAACAGCCTACGTATTGAGGAAGCAAAAAAAATAATTATAAAACATCCCGAGAAACCAATCTCTGATGTAGGCAATTATGTAGGACATAAAAACCTTGCTGCATTCAAATATGCATTCGTTACTGTAACAGGACAATCCATCGAAGAGTGGATAGAACAAAACATTAAGAAGATAGATACAGACAATGATTAAGAAGGTACTGACATATTGCGCCGAGCAGCTCAACGGTTACTTGAGCCGATACCACCACCGCCCCGAAGGGTTGGCCGAGGTTGGTCATATCGGTCAGAGTACTGGTGAACTGACGAACGAAGCATGAGCAGAAACAAAGTTTACTTTAGTTATGCCATGCAAGGAGGAAGAAGACGCAGTCAAATTCCCAATAAGATCATATTTCCATTCATGTAAATTCTGTGTATAAATCAATCACTAAGGTGAATTTATAGATAGGACAATTAGGGCAGGATGGCTTGACCGCCTACCTGCTCACTAAGAGAAGAATATAATTAGTATTAACATTAAAACACAAAAGCTGTCAGATACAAAAACATTTTTAGGAGTTGCATGGAACTACCCACCGAGACTGAAAGGCGGTGGACGCTCCAGTCCTACAGAGATGGTTGCAAACGAAGAGAATATCCGTCAAAGTTTAGTAACTTTGTTAAGCACATCGCCTGGCGAAAGGGTACATCGTTATGACTATGGCTGTCCTATACGGGAATATGCCTTTGAAACGATGACTACATCAACTAAAACGATGTTGCGGGATAAGATCGAGCAGTCAATAGTTTTGTTTGAGCCTCGTGTAATAGTCAATAAGATAGACTTTGAAGAAAAACAGGAAGAAGGATTCTTGAACATACTTATTGACTATACGATAAGGCAAACTAACAGAAGAACAAATATGGTATATCCGTTCTACTTTGTAGAAGGAACTGACTTAATGAACTTATAAAAGTAAAAATATGATAAAGAAGAAATTTACCTATGCAGCTTTAGCCCTCCTGACCTTGGGCTTCACAGCCTGCTCGCAGGAAGATGACTTTGCTCCGCAGAAGCAGGAGATATGTCTCAATATCACCGCTGGCGGTGTTCAGACACGTGTAAACCCACTTGGAACTGGTGACCTGTGGGAGAATGGCGATAATTTGATTGTGGCAATTTGTGGAGAAGCAATTGTAAGTCATAAACTGACAGCCAATGTCACAGATAATCAAACAAATTGGACTTCTGATAAAAAAATCTACTGGGGCGAAGGTCGTGATTATGAAATCTATGCCGCTTATCCCTATAAGGAAGACCCAACACATTTCAGTTTGCCTTCAGAGCAGAACACATTAGACGGACTGCGAGCTGCCGACTTTATGAGTACTTATTGGAGTGGCCAAAAGACCAATGAGGTTATCAACTTGCCTTTGGCACATCGCTTGTCAAGGGTCACCGTGAACTACGTACTTGCTCCCGAGTTTGATTATGATATGGAAATAACTCCCGAGATATATAGCAAAGCAAAAGCATTTACTTTTATATGCGGCGTACTTGCCACCTCTGTCGGTGAATTAGACGTTTGGGTCAAAGCCTATAAGCACGAGGAACTTGATGCATACGAAAATGTAGTGGCAAAGAAGTTCACCGCCATTGTATCCCCTGATGCCTACGCTGCAGGCGATGAGTTCATCCGCGTCACCATTGGCGACCAAGTACTGACTGCCAAGATGAAGGAAGATATAACCTTCAAGGAAGGCACCCACTACACCTTCGACCTCAAGGTGGGTAAGGATAAGGTGACACTAACACTAACCACTACAGACACCGACTTCCCTGGTGGATGGAGTAATGAGGAAGACCTTAATTAAATGAGAAAGGAGAAATATCGTGCCAACGAGTAAAACAAAGCTTGCTTATGTTTTTACAACGAGTGCAGCCGATATTCAACGAAGTTAAAGGATAAATGAGAAATAAAATGAAAAATATCGTAAAAGTATGGAGAAGCAGCACTGCGTTTCTGCTTTCTGCTTTCTCATTTCTGATTTTAATCACCTCGTGCAGCAATGACATTGATGAAACATTGCATCCTGCCGGTAACGGTGCGATACAATTCGTGGTAAGCGATTTCCCTGCTTTCGGTGAAAGCGGACTGACTCGTGCTATCGGTACACAAGATGAGGGAAAGACCGCGTGGGAAAATGGTGATCAGATTATTGTCACCCTAACTTCACAGAAGTATGGTGAGCAGGCGGCTGCACTTACCTACGACGGCTCTTCGTGGAGCACAGAAGCAAGCCTATCTTACCTCGAAAACGAGACACCCAGTGTCAGTGTCTTCTATGCACCGTGCTATGAAGTTACGGAAGAGGGCACGATGCAGTTAAGAAGTGGCATGCAACTTGGAATGTGCGAATACCTCGAAGCCGATTGCGAAATACAAAATGGCACAATCAATATCAGTTTTGCTGATGCACTCCGCACTTACAGCCGTCTGCGTATCGCAGGACTGGAAAATCAGACGCTGACCATAACAACTACAGACTTTACACCTGCA
>JAFYLX010000065.1 GCA_017556895.1 Bacillota bacterium
AGTCGCCGCCTACAAGCATGTTCTTGATTTCTTCTACCGGGTTTTCCATTCCTTTAGTTAGGAAAGATAGTCTTGAGCCATCGTCTAGAGGGCCAAGGTCAACATTTGGGAAGTTTACGGAATTGATAACGTTACCGTTTTCGAAGTATTCCATAATCTGCTGTACCGCCATAGATGCACAGTTGTCTTCTGCTTCAGCAGTGGATGCACCAAGGTGAGGAAGTAATACTACACCGTCTCTACCAACTAAATTGTCGTTAGGGAAGTCAGTAACGTATGAGCCAAGCTTGCCAGTTTCTAGTGCAACTAAAAGATCAACGTCATTAACTAGCTTGTCTCTTGAGAAGTTAAGCAATACGGCGTTGTCTTTCATGCATGCGAATAAGTCTTTGTTAAACATTCCCTTTGTGCTATCCATTGCAGGAACGTGGATTGTTACGTAGTCGCATAGCGGAAGCATTTCCTGAAGATCTGTGTAAACGCTGATGCCTTCACCGCCAGCAGTGTAGTATGGGTCGTATCCTACGATTTCCATTCCTAGAGCCTTTGCAGATGCAGCTACCTTACGGCCGATAGCACCAAGACCAACTACACCAAGAGTTTTGCCTAGAATTTCAGTGCCGGCAAACTGGGATTTACCTTTTTCAACAGTGGCACTTACGTTTTCATCTAAAGCAGCAGCCCAAGTTAGAGCCTTTGGAATGTTTCTAGCGGCTAGGAATAAGCCTGCGATAACTAGTTCCTTAACAGCGTTGGCATTAGCACCCGGAGTGTTGAAAACTACGATACCCTGATCTGCACATTTGTCTAACGGGATATTGTTAACGCCTGCGCCTGCTCTGGCTACAGCAAGCAGTTCTTCTGATAATTCCATAGAATGCATGTCCTGGCTTCTTACAAGAATACCTTCTGCAGTTTCTACTGCATCTACCACTTCGTAGTCGCTTGTTAAGTGAGCAAGACCTACCTTTGAAATCTTGTTTAATGTTGCAATTTTATACATATCCTTACCTCCATAGAGTATTGTTTCCGTTATATCTCTACTATTATATCACTTTACTTGATTTGGGTAAAGTGGTATAATATATTGCAAATTTTGTTTGAATTTGGAGGGGAAACATATGAACAAATATGATAGAGTATACAACTTTTCTGCAGGTCCATCCGTATTACCATTACCTGTATTAGAAAAGGTTAAAGACGAATTATTAAATTATGAAGGAACTGGCCAGTCCGTAATGGAAATGAGCCATCGTTCAGAGGCTTTTAAGAAGATTGCAGCAGATGCTGAAGCTAACCTAAGAGAACTAATGAACATTCCTGATAACTATAAAGTATTATTCCTTCAGGGCGGTGGAACTCTTCAGTTCTCTATGGTTCCGTTAAACCTACTTAAGGATAGCAAGAAGGCCGACTATGTTGTAACAGGCACATGGGCAAAGAAGGCTTACAAGGAAGCTTGCAAGTTTGGTGATATCAAGGTAGTTGCTTCTTCTGAGGAAGATACTTTTACTTGGGTTCCAAAGATTAAGAAAGAAGATATCAGACCTGATGCTGATTATGTATATATTACAACTAACAACACTATCTATGGTACAGCATATAACTATGTTCCGGAAACTGGTGATATTCCACTAGTTGCGGATATGTCTTCCAACATTCTTTCTGAAGTGGTAGACGTTAACAAGTTTGGAGTAATCTGGGCTGGAGCACAGAAGAACGTAGGTCCTGCAGGCGCTACAATCGTAATTATCCGTGAAGATTTAAACGGAAATGCAGACGAAAGCGTGCCTACATACCTAGACTACAAGGTACATGCAGAAAACGATTCAATGTACAATACACCTCCTTGCTTCTCAATTTACGTTGCAGGAGAAGTTTTCAAGCACATCAAGGAAACTGGTGGTCTTGAAGCTATGGAAGCTCGTAACAGAGAAAAGGCTAAGAAGCTTTACGATGCTATCGATGCAAGTGAATTATTCAAGTGTCCGGTTGCGGTTGAAGACCGTTCCATCATGAACGTTGTTTTCGTAACTGGGGACAATGACTTAGATAAGAAGTTTATCGCTGAAGCTAAGGGTAAGGGATTAGTAAACCTAGCTGGTCACCGTTCCATTGGTGGCATGAGAGCTTCTATCTACAATGCAATGCCTATGGAAGGTGTTGATGCTCTTATCGAATTCATGAATGAATTTGAAGCAGCAAATAAATAGGATAATAAATAGGCTAAATAGCAATTGACTAGAAAGAGAAGGAGATTTTTACATGAAATACTTAATCGTTGTTCCTGACGGAGCAGCAGACGATCCAATACCCTCTTTAGAGGGCAAGACGCCGCTGGAAGTGGCTAATTTACCCACTTTTGACGAACTGGCTTCAAAGGGTGAAGTCGGTACTTGTCGTACGGTTCCAGAAGGAATCAGTCCAGGCAGCGATTCAGCAAACTTATCTGTAATGGGATATGACCCTAGGGTTTATCTTACTGGTAGATCACCCCTTGAGGCCGGTGCCCTTGGCATCGATATGAAGGAAGTGGATGAGTCCTTTAGAGTTAACTTCATAACTGTGGAGCCTACTGAAACAGGCAGATATGAGGACTTTATCATTAAGGACCACGCCTCCGGTGACATTACTACTGAAGAAGCAGCAGTGCTTCTTGAAGTATTAAAAGCAGAGTTCGAGAAAGAAAACCTAAAGTTTTATTTAGGTACTCAGTATCGCCATTGCATGATTATCTCTAATCAAAAGGTAGAGTGTGATTTTGTGCCTCCTCACGATGTTCTTGAGAGAACTACTGGCCAGTATCTTCCAAAAGGAAAAGATCAGGAGTTCCTAATTGAGATGACAAAGAAGAGCTACGAGCTCTTTGCGGATCATCCTATTAACAAGGATAGAATTGCAAGAGGTTTAAATCCAGCAAACAGCATTTGGGTCTGGGGACAGGGAACTAAACCGAATTTGCCTAACCTAAATGAGAAGTATGGCGTAGATGGCTGTGTTATTTCTGCGGTTGACCTAATCAAGGGAATTGGCTATTTTGCCGGCATAGAAGAATTGGTTGTCGAAGGAGCTACAGGAAACATCCACACTAACTTCGAGGCTAAGGCCCAGGCAGCAATCAACGCATATGAGGAGGGGAAGGACTTCGTTTACCTTCACCTTGAAGGAACAGATGAATGTTCACATCAGGGAAGCCTTGAGAAAAAGATTAAATGTGCCGAATACATCGACCAGAGATGCGTGAAGCACGTTGTAGAATACCTAAAGTCTCGAGGCGAGAGATTCAAAGTACTTGTGGTTCCTGACCACAGAACTCCTCTTTCTATCAGAACTCATAGCAGCGATCCAGTTCCTTATCTGATATATGATAGTGAGAATGAGACTGCTATCGATGAAACTAAGCAGTTTAATGAAAAATCTGCTTATGCATCCGGAATTCACTATGAAGACGGATACAAGCTTACTGACTACTTTTTTGGCAGATAGGAAACGATAATGAAATACTTGAAAAAGACAATTTGTATAATACTAGCAATGGCAATGGTGCTATCTCAGGTTGTTGTGCCAGGTTTTGCTACAGAAAAAGGCCCTGACATCGTTGCGGACTCTGCTATCATCTATACAGAAACTGGAGACATTCTTTGGGAAAAGAATTCAGAAGCAAAGATGGAGCCTGCTAGCATAACTAAGCTTCTTACTTGCCTTATTGCGGTTGAAAAACTTGATTTAGACAAGATGGTAACAATTTCTGCCGCTATTGAAGCTATCGAACCGATGGAACTGGGCGTATATGAAGGCGAAGAGATATCTGTCAGAGAACTTATATACGGAGCACTTCTTCCATCCGGAAATGACGCGGCAACAGCCTTAGCTGTAGCAGTTTCAGGTTCAGTAGAAGACTTTGCTGTGTTGATGAACGAGCGCGCAACGGAAATCGGATGCACAGGAAGTAACTTTGTTACTCCGTCAGGGTTACCTCACGAGGACCACTATAGCACTGCTAAAGATATGGCCTTAATCACGCAAGCTGCCCTTTCCAACGAATTCATCAGAAAGGTAAGCGGCACTGCGAAACATACAGTTCCGGCCACTAACATGTCAGAGGCTAGGGACATCGAAAACAGCAATGTTATGCTTTATGGCAAGACATACACTGTTGATGGTAAGTCCGTCACAGTCGAACAGTACAAGGGCGTTTTTGGTGGAAAGACGGGTTCATTAGAGAAAGATTACACAACTCTTTCGACCGCTTTAGAGTATGACGGCATTGAAATCTATGCTGTAATCCTAGGAACGCCGGTGACTCAAAGATTTGCCGACATGAAGCTGCTATTAGATTATGCCAAGACTTGCATTTCTAAGTATGTAGTTTTCAAAAAAGGCGACGAATTTGAGAAAGTAAAGCTAAAGGGCGGTGCCACTAACAAGGTTATGGCTACTGCTGCAGACGAGGGATTTGTAATCCTTCCAGAGGGTGCTTCTGCTTCCCTTGTTACAACAAAATGTGTATATACCGATAACCTTCAGGCTCCTATCGCCAAAGGACAGAAAATCGGTGTAGTAGAAATGTACATAGCTGACGATCTTTCCGGAAAGGTAGATTTGATCGCGGCTGAAGCGGTTGAGGAAGGATGGTTCTTATCTTTCCTTGGAATCACTAATTTTCAGACTATAATTATTGGCGTAGTACTTGCGCTTATAGTGATTTTCTACTTGGTAATTTTGTCTTTGAGAATTAAGAATAAGAAAAAGAAGGCGGCTATTCGTAAGAGAAAACTTATGGAAGAAGCCAGAAGACAGTTAGAACGCGAAGAATACTTTAAAAGGAGAAACTGGCATTTCTAAATGTTTGATATTAAAGAGAATCTAAAAAAACTCCCGGACACCCCGGGAGTTTATATGCATAAGGACAGACTGGGCCAGGTCATATATGTAGGCAAGGCGATTTCCCTAAAAAATAGGGTTAGACAGTATTTCCAAAGC
>JAFYLX010000066.1 GCA_017556895.1 Bacillota bacterium
AAAATCATAAACCTGTTTCATGTTATTCTTCCTTAAATTATTGATACCTATTAAATTTCGAATCCGAAATAGTTAACCGCGTTTCTCCAGCAAATGTCTTCTACCATTTTGCCAAGGAATTCAATATCGGCTGGGTACTGACCGCTTTCTACTAGCTGCCCAATCTTATTGCATAAGATACGTCTAAAGTATTCGTGTCTAGTAAAGGAAGTGAAACTTCTTGAGTCAGTAAGCATTCCTACTGAACCGGCAAGAGCGCCAGTTTCCATAAGCTGATCAATCTGAGCTTCGATGCCACGAAGATGGTCAAGAAACCACCAAGCTGCGCCGTACTGAACCTTTGCGCCGTTTGATGCAAAGTTTAGAGCCATTGTTGCAAGCATCGTACTGTCAGCCGGATTTAGGTTGTATAAAATAGTCTTGGGAAGTGAACCCGCCCCTTCTAAATCACCTAAAAATGCACCTAACTGGAAAGGGTCAGTTGTAGCACCAACGCTGTCTCCGCCTGCATCAGCACCGAAGTATTCTACAAGCTTTGGAGAATTGTTTCTGATAGGACCCATATGAAGCTGCATAGCAAGGTCTCTTTTTACATATTCCGCCGCTAGGAACTTTAAAAGTTCTCCCTGGTAGATAGCGATTTCTTCCTCACAAAGAGATTCGCCTAAAAGGGCCTTTGCTACGATAGGTTCAGCATCCCCAGAGGCATATCTGAATTTAATAAATCCGTGGTCTGTAACCTTGCAACCTGCGCTAGCAAAGAAGTCTAAGGCCTTCGCTAACGCTTCCTTAAGAGTTTCCCAGTCAGTAATTTCGCCGTACTTAGCACCAAGCTGAGCTACTGCCGGCAAGAAGTTCGCCTGGTCGATGTGGAGAAATCTGTCAGGTCTAAAAGACGGAAGCGTCTTAAACCCAATAGTTTCGTCCTCGGCAAGCTTTAGGTGCCACTCAAGAGTATCAGCAGGGTCATCAGTCGTGCAAAGAACCTTTGCCCCGATCTTATTTAGTAAGGAAACAGCATCAAAACCTTCTCCCTTTAGCATTTCGCTAGTCTTTTCCCAGATTTCATCACAAGTTGCGGCAGAAATCGGAGTATCGATGCCGAAATATCTCTGAAGCTCTAGGTGAGCCCAAGTGTATACTGGGCTTCCGATTAAACGAGGCATAATTCTGGCGAATTCCGCGAATTTTTCGTAATCCGTTGTATCTCCAGTAACATACTTCTCGTCTACGCCGCTTGCTCTCATGCATCTCCACTTGTAATGGTCAGTCTCAAGCCAAAGTTGCGTCAAGTTTTCGTAACTTCTGCGCTCGAAGATTTCTTTCGCAGGCAAGTGGTTATGATAGTCTATAATAGGACAATCCTTTGCATATTTCTCAAAAAGGACTCTGCTAGTTTCTGTGGAAAGTAAAAAGTCCTTGTCCATAAATTTCTTCATCTTAGAATTTCTCCTTATTGATCCATAATCCTAAAGCCGGGTTAGGAATGAAGTAGATTTCTTCACCGTCTGGCATTGTGTTGTATCCATACTGAAGGGTTTCAGGATTGTAACGCTTGATAGTCTCATCGTAGTCCACTGCCGCAAATCCCACACCTTCAACTTCCTCTTTAGTGATGTTTTTAACCGCGTAAGTAATCTTAAATCTATCATCGGACGAACCATGGATTAAGTGTGCCGCAGCACCCATGTTGTCTCTTAAATCCTGATTTTCAGGCTTTTCAAACTCTTCGAGAGTCTTGATTCTGCCTCTGTATCCGTACTTTCTGATAAGCAGGTCTACCTGATCGTCTTCACCAAATCTTTCGATTCCCGGAGCAAGAACAAGTAGTTCACCGCCGTCTGCGATAGCCATTCTAGTTCTGTAAACAGACTTGTTACCTAGCCATGTTGACTTGAATTCAGCTGGATCAAGATAAACAACACACTTCTTGATACCCGTTTCCACGAAGTCTATGTTCTTCTCCTGGGCAAGTTCAATAGCAGCCTCAAGAGCATTTCTCTTGTCACCGATGAACAGTCCGTGAGTGTTGATAACACCGCCCGGAGCCGTACATACAGTTAAAACGAAGAGAATAGGTCTTTCATTTAGGCAGTGTTCCATACCATAGTCGAATACCTTACGAACCGGAGTATGGTCCTTACCCATCATTCTTTCCATACCATAAACAGCACCAACCATGTGGCTCTTGTTAATCATGTCGCTTCCGCCAACCCCTACGAAAAGGTTTTTAGCATGGTTAGCCATACCGATAACTTCGTGTGGCACAACCTGTCCGATGGAAAGGATAAGGTCGTACTTTTTGTCCATTACAAGACGGTTGATTTCAACGCTTACCGGGTCTTTCCAAAGACCTTCTGTAATTTCTTCAAGGTACTCTGCAGGAACCTCGCCAATCTTCATTACATCAGTTCTCCAGTTGTGCGGAATGAACTTATCATAAGGAATATCACCAAACATCACGTCGATTTCTTCTTCCGTCACAGGCACGTGAGTACCGAGAGCCGGCAGGATATCAACCTTCACTCCCTTTTCTGTAAGTGCATGATAATAGACGTTAGTGATGAATCCAGCATTGGAATGGAATCTTGTAAAGTCAGGCGGAATAATTAAAACATTCTTTAATTCTCTGCCTTCAAGGCTCTTAAGAAGTGCCTCTTTCATTTCCTCGTGGCCGAGTCCGTTGCCACTTTTATCGTAAATAAAATGTTCCATTTTAATCTCCTTTTTGGGCCAAATACCGCCAAACTAAACTCCGCTGTATGCTGAGAAGCCGCCGTCTACAGGAATTACGATACCTGTAACGAATGATGCAGCCTTGTCGTCAACTAGGAATAATAGGGCGCCAAGTAATTCTTCAGGCTTTCCGAATCTTCCCATCGGAGTAGCGGATAAAATCTTGCCTGTTCTGGCAGTTGGGCTGCCGTCTTCATTCCAAAGAAGCTTCTTGTTCTGTTCAGTTGAGAAGAAGCCTGGAGCGATTGCATTTACTCTGATTCCAGTCTTGCTGAAGTGAACCGCAAGCCACTGTGTAAAGTTGGAGATAGCCGCCTTTGCACCTGAGTATGCAGGGATCTTAGTTAGTGGTGTATAAGCGTTCATTGAGCTTACGTTTAAGATATTGCAACCTTCTCTTCCAATCATATCCTTAGCAAAAGCCTGTGTTGGGATAAGAGTACCGGAGAAGTTTAAATTAAATACGTATTCCACGTCTTCTGATGACATATCGAAGAAAGTCTTAGTATCTTCGTCTAAGTCGCCAGCTTCAAAATATTCTTTATCAGTAGTCGCTCTAGGGTTGGTGCCGCCTGCACCATTGATTAGGATATCGCACTTGCCAAGTCTCGCAAGAACTTCTTCGTGAGCCTTGTTTACGCTTTCTGCATTAGTAACGTCTACGGATACTGCGATTGCTTCGCCGCCCATAGCCTTGATTTCTTCTGCAACAGCCTCAGCCTTTGATAGAGTTCTGCCAAGGATAGCAACCTTAGCGCCGCAAAGTGCAAGAGCCTTCGCGAATTCCTTGCAAAGCACACCGGCACCGCCTGTGACTACTGCAACTTTTCCTTCTAAATTTGGTTTATAACATAGTTCCATTCTAATTTCCTCCAGAATGATTTAGTATTCATCCTCTACTTATAGATTTCTGATATTTTTCACTAGTCCTCGTCACTGGAAACAGGCGCAATACGCAGTTTTATTCGCAGAGAATCTGACAAACTCGCCTTTTTAGCTTTTAATCACTCATACAGTGTCAGATTCTAACTGCTCATATGCACTGCTTAATTGGCCGTTTCATCAGTTCCTGCGAAATCGTTCAAAATATCATAATCGATAAGTTTTATGAATAATCAAATATTTTTTATTTAATTACAATTTTGCGACTTTGAGCTTTTCCGCAAGACATGGCTACAACAGTCAATTAAGCGGCGAATGTGAGCAGCATAGAGTCTGTCATTGTTTAAGCCGTAGGCGAGTTTGGCAGACTCTCTGCGAACAGAGTCGCGTATTGTTACTGTTGTCCATCGTCGAGGACCTTGCGAAAAGTCGCAAAATGTCGTAATCAAATAATACTTGTTTTAAGAACGAAGCGTTCAATTGCCTTCGCCACCCCATCTTCGTCGCAGTGACCAGTCACCCAGTCGGCCGCATCTAGGGCCTCTTTGCATCCATTTGCCATCGCCACGCCTATGCCTGCTGTTTCTAGCATTGAAATATCATTTAAACCGTCTCCCATAGCGATCGTGTGATCTTTATCAACGCCTAGGTAATCTGCAAGGGCTGTAAGGGCAAGACCCTTTGTCGCATCCTTTTGATTGATTTCGATGTTCTGCGGTGATGAGCTAGATACCGCGATATTCTCAAAAACTCTAGGAAGTTTCTCTAACAATTCCAGGCGCAGATTCGCGTCTTTCGTAAAGAACTGAATCTTTTGGACATCTTCTCCTCGATTTTCCAAGAATTCTTTTAGTTCAGGAACTGGTTTTCTTAGATCATAGAACATCTTCCTGATACGTGGATTTTCAACGATCTCATCTACCTTTGCCTTCAATGCTTCTGTCATAAAGGCATCATTATTCATATAACAATCGTAGATGACAGGCAGCTCATCAAGATACTTCATTATATCGATGGCCTGCTTGTATGGCATTTCCGCCGAATAAATTCCCTCTACATATGCTCCGTTGATAGTTATGGCATAATGGACAAAAGGCAGCTCCCGGATAAAATCCGGCATGCCGCCATAGAATCGTCCTGTCGTAGGAACAATCTCCCAGCCCGCCTCAGCCGCTCTTTCTAGAGCTTCTCGGTTTCCTGCACTTAATTCCTTCTTTGAATTAAGAAGAGTGCCGTCTAGGTCTAGGGCGATTATCCCTTTAGGTTTATGCATTGTATGTGCCTGCAGATGTGTTACCACCGTGGCCTGTCCAGTTAGTGTGGAACACCTGTCCGCGAGGCTGATCAATTCTTTCGTAAGTGTGAGCACCGAAGTAGTCACGCTGTGCCTGTAATAGGTTGGCAGGTAAGCATTCTGTTGTATATCCGTCGAAGTAGTTTAGAGCGGATGAGAATGCAGGCATTGGAATTCCAGCCTTTACAGCATATGCTACAACTTCTCTCCATGCAGGAACTAAAGTCTTGATAGTTTCTGCGAAATATTCGTCAAGAAGCAGATTTTCAAGTTCAGGGTTCTTGTCGTATGCTTCTTTGATCTTTCCAAGGAATACGCTACGGATGATGCAGCCGCCTCTCCACATAAGAGCGATACCGCCGTAGTTTAAGTTCCATCCGTTAGTTTCAGCAGCTGTTCTCATTAGAGTATAGCCCTGAGCGTAGGAAATAATCTTGCTGGCATATAGAGCCTTTCTGATAGCTTCGATGAATGCTTCTCTGTCACCTTCGAAAGCAGGGATTTCCTTAGGGAAAACCTTGGAAGCTACAACTCTCTGGTCCTTCATTGCGGAAAGACATCTAGCGAATACTGCTTCACCGATTAAAGTTAAAGGCACGCCTTCGTCTAACGCACTGATTGCAGTCCACTTACCAGTACCCTTCTGGCCAGCTGTATCTAAAATATAGTTAACTGTTGTTTCACCATTTTCATCCTTGTAACCTAGGATATCTCTAGTGATTTCGATTAAATAGCTGTCTAGCTCTGTTTCGTTCCATGCTGCAAATACTTCGTGCATTTCTTCTGGAGTCATGCCAAGGCCGTCTCTCATTAGCTGGTAAGCTTCGCAAATTAACTGCATGTCGCCGTATTCGATACCGTTATGTACCATCTTTACGAAATGACCTGCACCGTTTTCGCCAACCCAGTCACAACAAGCCTGTCCGTCTTCTACCTTTGCACAGATAGCCTGGAAAATCGGCTTAACATATTCCCATGCAGCATAGGATCCGCCCGGCATCATGGAAGGACCGTTAAGAGCGCCTTCTTCGCCGCCGGATACGCCACAACCTACATATAATAAGCCTT
>JAFYLX010000067.1 GCA_017556895.1 Bacillota bacterium
ACACTTGACTGGGGCCGTGGCGTTTGGACATACGAAAATACATGGTACTGGGGCAGTGCTTCCGGTCAGGTTGATGGAGTTCCGTTCGGTTTCAACATCGGTTATGGCTTTGGTGATACATCTGCGGCAAGCGAAAACATGTTATTCTACAACAATAAAGCTCATAAACTAAGCGAAGTTACATTCAACATCCCAATGGTTAGCAAGACTTTTAAGACTAGAGGCGGTTGCTGCGGTCCTTCTGGTGACGAGGTGTGTACGGCTGACCTTACTGAAGACTACATGAGCCCATGGACATTCACAAGTGATGATGGCCGTTTCGAAATGGACTTTGAACCTATTATGGACAGAGCTTCCTGCACAGACTTTAAGGTTCTAGTATCCGACCAGCATCAAGTATTCGGTAAATTCACTGGAAAAGCAATCCTAGACGACGGAACTGTTGTCGAAATCAAAGATTTCTTAGGATTTGCAGAAAAAGTACATAATAAATGGTAAAGAGATATGATTATAGATTATAACGACGTTAGAAAAAATGAAGAAATAAGAGCATACATTCAGAAAGCCGATGAATCACTTCTTGCACTAGGCTTCACTGAACACAGTTTTGCACACGTTACGAAAGTATCAGAATTAGCTGGGCAGATTCTATCTATTCTCGGATATTCAGATCACGAGGTTGAACTAGCAAAGATTTCCGGTTACCTTCACGACATCGGTAACGTAATTAACAGAATAGACCATGCACAGAGCGGCGCTGTTATGGCTTTCCGTCTCCTTGACAAGATGGAAATGGAGCCTGAAGACATCGCTACTGTTGTTACAGCCATCGGCAATCACGATGAATCCACTGCCTTCCCTGTAAATCCGGTGGCAGCTGCCCTAATCATTGCCGACAAGACAGACGTTAGACGTTCAAGAGTGCGTAATCGTAACACGATTCAGTTCGATATACACGACAGAGTAAACTACTCCGTTACGTCCTCAAAAGTGCACATTACTAAGGAAGAGGTTTGTTTAGAACTTGCAATCGATACAGAAGTGTGCGACTTAATGGAATACTTTGAAATCTTCTTAGGCCGTATGATGTTATGCAAGAAGGCCGCGGAAGCGTTAAGCATCAGGTTCTCACTTGTAATTAACGGTCAAAAAATGATGTAAAACAAAAGTCAGATATTCTTTTGCGCTACAGCTCCTCGGGTAAACCCTTCGGAAGCGCGCTTCAAGATTATCTGACTTTTCGATTTTTTGTTATTTGTGGTCACTCAATGGCCACTTTTTTATTTTACGTATCCTCTTTCAACGTAAGCACTTGTAGCAGTCTTAAGCATTCCACCGTATCCTAATGTGAAACGAACAACATCGCCAACTTTGTAGTCAGCCTTTGTTACGTCAAGGATGATATGGTCGGAGCTTCCGCCTAATACTTCGATTCTTTCATCGATTGGTTCCATGCTGTCGATATCAACGTCCTGCTTACCAACCGCAATGATAGCTCTCTTGATGATGCCTCTGTCTTCGTATACTGGAACCTGACCGAATGCGTCCTTACCTACTTCGCCGATTGGTAGGGATGGTTTTTCCTTTAATTCTACAATCTGAGCTTCTAATACTAGAGCATCGCTTGTAGTTCCAGGTAACTTATCACCGTAAGCTGTGTCGTTTCCTAATAAGAAGGATTCGCCAAGTCTTAGGTTGTTGATTCCCGCAGGAAGTTCACCCTTGCCTACTAGGTAGATGGAGCTGGAGTTACCGCCAGAAACCATATCTAACTTAATGTCAAACTTAGCTTCAATCTTAGCTGCGATGTCTGTAAGTAATGATAAGTTGTCATTCTTAGGAATGATAGCACCGTAGCAAGTTAAGTTTACGCCAATACCGTGTAATTCGATATTTTCTAACTTTAAGATTTCTTCAACTGTTTCGAAAATTGTGTCTTCGTTCTGGTAGAAGATACCTTCTCTTAAGTCTCCAAGGTCAATCATAAGAAGAATTTTGTGTACTACGCCAAGCTTCTTTGCTTCTTCATCAAGCATTTTGATTGTGGAAAGTTCGGAGTTAAAGCTTAAGTCAACGTACTTAGCTACATCTGCAACTTCGTCATGCATAGGGATTCTTAGTAAAGTAGTCATCTTGCCGTTTTCTCTTACGATATCAGCATAAGTCTTAATGTTCTTTACTCTGGAGTCTGCAACGTAGTTTACTGCAGGGTGAGTAGCTACTAATTTAGCCATTTCAGGGTCTGCGCAAAGGCCCTTAGTTACGATCATTAGGGAACATCCGCCGTCTTCCTTTGTAATCTTTGCAACTGCATCTAAGTTGCTCTTTAACTTTGGTAAGTCAATCACTAATCTTGGGTACATAATATCCTCCTTATTTACCTCTTGTAATATATATTTTCGTACTATTTTTTACGATATGGACAGTGTTTGCGCATGCAGTGGTCGCAGTCTCTGTTGCAGTTTGGTCTGCCGTCAACTTCGCCACATGCTCTCATAACATGAGCATATTCTTCAGAAGCTGTACCTGCTGGCTTTTCATCGATGTGATCTGCCG
>JAFYLX010000068.1 GCA_017556895.1 Bacillota bacterium
CCCTTGGTTACACAATGGTATATGGGATTGCAAAGATGCTGAACTTTGCACACGGTGACGTTATCATGGTAGGTGCATTTACCGTTATCGTCTCTGTGATGACATTGGGATTCCCAGTGTGGGCAGCTTTACTACTAAGTGTGGTAATCTGTACAGTCCTTGGGATGACAATTGAGAGAGTTGCCTATAAGCCTCTCCGTAAAGCAGAACCGCTTACAGTGCTAATTACAGCTATCGGTGTCAGCTATTTATTACAGAACGTGGCACTACTAATCTTCGGATCAACTCAGAAGAGTTTCCCTAAAGTTTTCCACGTTAGCAGCGTACATTTCGGTGATGTATCAATGTCCGGAGAGTCAGTTGTAACACTAGCGGTAACAATTGTAATAATGATTTGCCTGTCCTTGTTTATCAACAAAACAAGGGCCGGCAAAGCCATGAGAGCAGTTTCCCAGGATAAGGAAGCTGCTGAACTCATGGGGATCAGCGTTAATAGAACAATATCTTTAACATTCGCTATAGGTTCAGCTCTAGCAGCAGTTGCAGGTATATTCTACGGTGCTACTTATGGATTTATAGGACCTTTCACTGGATCAATGCCAGGTATCAAAGCCTTCGTTGCAGCCGTATTCGGCGGTATCGGTTCCATTCCAGGAGCTATGGTTGGTGGACTATTACTTGGTGTACTTGAAAGTATGTCTAAGGCTTACATCTCTACAGAACTATCAGATGGTATCGTATTCGCATCATTAATCATAGTTCTTTTAGTAAGACCTACAGGCCTATTCGGAAAAGTAATCAAAGAGAAAGTGTAGGTGAAAAAAGATATGACTCTAAACGAACTAAAAAACAAAAAAAGCAATCTTATAACCTACGGAATCGTTTTAGCAATGTTTGTGGTTATAGCGGTGATGGTATTCTCTGGTATGGCATCAAGACATATGCAGTCAATGCTAGTGCCTGTTTGTATCAACATTATCCTTGCTGTATCACTTAACTTAGTAGTAGGATTTTTGGGAGAATTATCCCTTGGTCATGCAGGCTTTATGTCTGTAGGCGCATACGCTGGTTGTCTATTTGCGGTATATACAGAACCTTTACTTCCGGTTCTAGTTAGATTCCCACTAGCACTTATTATCGGTGGTGTAGCCGCTGGTATCTTCGGTGTAATTGTAGGTATTCCGGTACTTAGACTTAGTGGTGACTATCTAGCAATCGTAACATTGGCAGCTGGTGAAATTATACGAAGTGTTGCTATCAACTTAGAATTTACTGGTGGTGCTGCAGGTTTAAAGGGCACACCTCAGGATGGTAACTTTATCATCGGCTTCGTATTAGTACTAATTACAATGTTTGTTATTATGAACTTCGTTGACTCTAAACACGGTAGAGCTGTTAAGGCAATGAAGAACAATAAGATCGCTGCAGAATCCTGTGGTGTAGATTTAAACAAATATAAATTGATGGTATTCGTAATGGGCGCGTTCTTTGCTGGTATGGCAGGTGTTCTATATGGACATACTTCTCCAATCTTAACAGCAGATGTATTTGACTATAACCGTTCAATCGAAATACTAGTAATCGTGGTATTAGGCGGACTTGGAAGCATCAGAGGATCTATCATTTCTGCAGTTATTATCACAATCTTACCTGAAGTTTTAAGAGACTTTGCAGATTTCAGAATGCTAATCTATGCGGTTGCTCTAATTGCAATGATGCTTATTAACTCATCAGAAAAGGGTAAGGAATTAACAGCCAAGCTAAACTTCAAGAGCCTTGGCGCTGCACTAAAAGAAAAAACTGCTAAGAAGGAGGAAGTAAAAAATGAAAAGTAAACCAAAACATACTTTACCTCCTCAGACTCATAAGAGCAGTGAAACAAAATTCGTCCCATTACCTAGCATGTCAATGCTACCAGAAAGAGACGCTGACAAAGAACCGGTTTTAGAAGTAGTAAAGCTGGGTATCGACTTTGGTGGTCTTACAGCGGTAGACGATTTCTCAATCGCCATCGGTAAGACAGAAATTTCTGGTCTAATCGGACCAAACGGTGCAGGTAAGACGACAGTATTTAATATGCTAACAAATGTATACGAACCTACAAGAGGCAGTATCATGTTAAACGGTAAAGCGACTGCCGGTAAGACAACTGCCCAGGTTAACAAGATGGGTATCGCAAGAACTTTCCAGAATATCAGACTGTTCAATAAGATGTCCGTACTTGATAACGTTAAGGTTGGTCTACACTCAAATATAGAAACAAATTTATTCCAGTCAATCATCCACAATAGACAATACAAGGTTATTGAAAAGGAAACAACAGAAAAGGCAATGGAACTACTACAGTTCTTCAATATGGAAAATCTTGCGAATGCACCAGCAGGAAGCTTACCATATGGTGCCCAGAGAAGATTGGAAATCGTAAGAGCACTTGCTACTGATCCAAGTATCATCTTACTTGATGAACCGGCAGCAGGTATGAACCCATCAGAAACAGCCGAACTGATGGATAATATCAGAAAGATTAGAGATGAATTCCACCTAGCAGTACTTCTAATTGAGCACGATATGAGCTTGGTTATGAACGTTTGCGAAGGTCTTGCGGTATTAAACTATGGTAAGATTATCGCAAAGGGTACACCTAGCCAGATTCAGGATAACCCTAAGGTTATCGAGGCATACTTAGGAAGGAGAAAAGAAAAGTAATGACTACAATGTTAAAAGCCAATGACTTAAACGTATTTTATGGCAAAATTCATGCACTAAAAGGCATCTCCTTCGAAGTAAACAAGGGTGAAGTTGTATCTCTTATCGGCGCAAACGGTGCTGGCAAATCTACTACACTGAAGACTATTTCAGGTATGTTAAGAAGTAGAACAGGCAGTATCACTTTCTTAGATGAAGATATCAGTAATATAGAATCTTTTAAACTTGTTGAAAAGGGCCTTGCTCATGTACCGGAAGGCAGAAGAATTTTCCTTGATATGACTGTTATGGAAAACCTTGAAATGGGCGCGTACATCAGAGGCAAGGCAAATAAGTCCGACCTTGATAATATTTTCGAAAGATTCCCTAGATTGTTCGAAAGAAAGACTCAGGTTGCGGGTACTCTTTCTGGTGGTGAACAGCAGATGCTTGCTATGGGTAGAGCGCTAATGAGCCGCCCTAAGCTTCTAATGCTAGACGAACCGTCAATGGGTCTTGCACCAATCTTGGTAGAACAGATTTTTGATATCATAAAAGAGTTGCATAAGGCTGGCACTACTATTCTTTTAGTAGAGCAGAACGCCGAAATGGCACTAGAAATTTCAGACAGAGCATACGTTATCGAATCTGGTAAGGTAACTTTATCCGGACCAGGTCAGGCTCTAATGAACAGCGATGTTGTAAAGAAAGCATATTTAGGAGGCTAACGGCAAGTTAGCCTTCCTTTTTTGCATAGAAAGTGATAAATGTGGGTAAAATATAGTGAATATACATAAGGAGGCTTAAAATGGCAGTTAGATTAAATGATAACAAAGATATAGTTCAGGGCATCAGAGATGGTCTTAAGCAGACAGGCGGCTATTGCCCATGCAGATTAGAGAGAACAGATGCTACTAAATGCATCTGCGAAGAATTCAAACAGCAGATTGCGGATCCGGATTTTGAAGGATACTGTCATTGTTTGCTTTACTATAAGAGCAGAGATTAGCTGCTAGGCGAAAATTTTTATAAAAACGAAAAAGGACCTAATTGGTATACCTCTTGTGCTACAGCTCCTTGGCTAAGGCCTGTGGACGCACACTGCAAGGTATCTATTTGGTCCTTTTTTATTTGCTAATTTTACTCTATTCCTAATAAGTACTTGTCAAGGATTGCTACTGCATCTTCGATACAGCCGTCGCAGCTTCTCTTAACTTCGCCAGTATCTACACCTTTGATTTCTCTGCAGATAATGGAACCATTCTTGTCTGCGAACTCTTTGATAAGATTTTGCATCATCTTATAGCAATCTTTTTTAGTCTTAGGGCTATCTAAATTGCCGTCACTTAGTTTCATACCAGTTACTAAAGCCATAGCGGATACGGCACCGCAAGTACCCATTGTACCCATACCGAAGCCAAGAGGCTCAGCTAATTTAAAAGTTGTTTCAGGGTCAGTGCCCATAATGTTGCAAAATGCACATGCAACTGACTGTGCACAGTTAAAACCGTGGTGATGAAGCATTACTGCCTGTTCTTTTCTATCCATAATATGTATCTCCTTTATTTAACAATGAATTTCCAATTTTTCTTCTTGATGTCTGGATCCCAATTAACAATTTCAGCTTTTTGAGCTAACAATGAAGGGTTCTTGCAAAGTTTCTTGAATTCCTTAAAAGCCATACCATAGTAGTGGCCGTCTGCAATTCTTTCGTCTAAAACTACACCAAGTTCCATTATTTTCTTTTCAACGGCAACGTCGCCTTCCATATATACCTTCTTGACTGGCTGGCCCATAGAAATGAACACGCCTGTCGTACCAAACTCGTACAAGTGATGGTAAATCGTACCTATTCTTATAGACGCTAGGTTAGTAATGAACAAAGAAGTATGGAAAGGGCTCGCGTTGATAATAGATAGTGGCAACGTGAAGAATTTGTCGATAAACTTTAAGATGCCGACTGCAGTTCCTACAAGACCAGGAATCGCAACTAGTTTGTTCATCAAATCATCTAAGGCTGTATCGCCATCCTCGTGCTGGCACTTTTCGATTGCAGCGTTTATCTTTTCGTTTACAGTGTAAACATCGTCGTCTAGATTGAAATAAATCTTATTTGCCGTACTGTTACCTTTGCTAGGTGTGAGTGTGATGAATGATACGCAAAAGTGATTACGAGCGTAAATTCGTTTATTCATGCAGAATCTATTTAAAAAAGGATATTTAGCAGCCGTTCTCAAATATGCAGCGATAATAACTGCCATTGAGGACATTGCTACGCCTTCTTTACGGCACTTTCGAGCAAAATCTTGAATAGGCTCTAGTTCGATGTCTTGCGTAATACTGTTGCTGGCGTCGTATCTCTTATCCATAATGTATGGTGTCAGTAGATACATTGGGTTGTCACTACGCACCCTATATCCGTCGCTTCTATACATATCTATAACTCCTATCAGTTTAAGTTAAATAATCATATTTATATAATTATACAATACTTTAACGCCTAAAACAAGTGATTGGACTCGAGGTGCAAACTGTGTTATACTTATTGAAATTACTATATTTACGGCATATAAGAGGAGGGCAATATGAACTATAGCCTTTACAGACAAGACAATTATAATACAAGCCAGTGGATGGGTGGCA
>JAFYLX010000069.1 GCA_017556895.1 Bacillota bacterium
GATCCAGTGGATTCTACTGCGGACTGCTTAGTTGCTATTAACGCTCTCTATGTAGGTCTTGGCGATGCAGAATTAGAATACATGAAGGCTGTAAGAGCTAAATTCGTATCCAAGCTTTTAGCTGCTTATGCTGAAAATGAAACTTACTATCCTGCAGAACTTGAAAAAATTAAAGCTATCACAGAAGAATATCTTGCAAAAGTAAATGCAATCACTGATATCGATGACATTGATATGTATGACGCAACTTATGTTGGTACTATTACTGCTAGCGTTGCAGACTATGTAGAAGGTGGTAAGATTGCTGATATTGATGATGCTTCTGATGTGGCTGCTCTTGCTGCAGACTTACAGACAGCAGCAAAGAAGTATGCAGAATTCGTAAACGAACAGATTTCAAAAGAAGCTAACAGATATTATGTTGACGAAGACAGCACTGCTTCCGCTGATGATATGGAAGCTGCTAAGTTAAACGAATTAGTAGCAGATTTAGTAGGAAACTCCGGAGCTAGATTATCAAAAGAAATCGAAGCTTTAGCAGAACAGGCAATTGCACTTGTTAAGACTCTTCCAACTTACGCTGCAGTAGAAGCTGCTAAAGAAGCTGCTGATGATGCAGTAGATGCACTTCCTACAACAGCTAAGATTGCTGATAAGGCTCTCGTAGATGCTGCTATCGCTGCAGTAGATGCTTATGAAGATCTTTGCGGAGAAGAATATACTGATACAGCTGTTGTAACAGCAGTGACTCAGTACGCACATGCATACAACAATGAATTTACTGCTAAGGTTAAGGCTGTTTCCACTACAGATAAAGCTGCAGTAGAAGCTCTTATTGACGAACTCGATGCATTCGTTGATGCGTATGAAGATTATGAAGCTAATGCTGGCGCTCTCTACACAATCGTAGGTGATGGCAATGGTGGTAACTACGATAAATTAGAAGGATACCTTGCAGACATCAAGTCTGCTGCTGCTAAGAAAGTGGTAGAAGCATTTGCTGCAATTCCTGTAACTTCCAACATCACTGAAGCTGCTAGACCTGCTGTAGAAGCTGCTAGAGCTGCATATGATGCATATGTTGCTGAATACACTGATACAACAGACTATACTTATGATGCTACTGCAAACCACACTGCAAATACAGATGGTTTCGTAGCAGATGACTTCGTTGTTAGCACATTATTCGCTGCAGAAGCTGCTCTTGGTTTAGAAACAGGCGTTAACATGGTTACATTTGACGATGTAGATGCTAAGGCATACCTTCAGGACCTTGCAGTTAAGGCTAGATCCGTTAAGACTGCTAAGGGCAACATCAAGGTAACAGTAGTTGCTGACGTTGACGTTCTCATCGAAAACGGCTACACAGTAGAATACAAGTTCTACAGATCCACTAAGTCCAACAAGGGCTTTGGCAAGGCTAAGAAAGTTACTGAAGACAACACTTACACTAACACTTCCGGCGTAAAGGGTACTAAGTACTACTACAAGGCTGTTATCGTAGCTAAGAACGCTGAAGGCGAAGTTGTTGCTAAGACTCCACTTAAGCACTGCTTATACGCTGCAAGAACTTGGAGCAAATAATTAGTTAATAACTGATTAAAAACAACTGATCAAATCAGGGACCGGGAAAATCCCGGTCCCATTTTGCATATCAGTTAACCTTCCCTTATATAAATAAACCACAAATACGAAGGGGGTAAAAATTATGAAAAAAACACTCGCAATACTACTTAGTTTTGCTTTGATTTTCTGCATGATGCCAGGCATGGCTTTTGCTGCAGAGACGACTACTGCACTGACTGCAGAACTTGTAAAAACAACTGACACATATGACGGTCAGGCTAAAGACTTAACTTCTCTTATTACAGTGAAAGATAAAAACTCCGGCACTGTAACGGGAGAAGGATATGCAATCACATGGAAAGATAAAGAAGGTGTAGAAGTAGGAGATAGCGTAACTGATGCAGGTACATATATTGCAACTCTAGTCGCTCAAGAAGGCTACTCATTGAACAAAACATCCTTTACTTACACTATCAAGCCATACCCTTTTGGCAGTGTTAAGATTGCATATACAGGAAGTACACTTGCAACATCGTGGGTTATCGATGAGGAAACAAAGGTTGTAACTGTTGATGAAAATGATGTTTCTGTTACATTAAACGGTGAAGCTGTTAATGAAAACTACTATAGCATTTCAGCGGTGTTAAATGGTGAAATAATTCGTATTACAGCTACACCTGATGCACAGATGGTTGAAGCCGGAAACATTAGTAGTGGTGCACGTTACATTGATGTTCCAATGACAACTGCGCTGGAAGACACATATAAAATCTGGGGGACAAATAAAGCAAAATCCCCTACAATCCCTGACCAGACATGGAGCAGAGGAACAGAATTAAAGCCTCAGATTTACGTAGTTAAAACAGATGCGACAAGCACAACGGGTGCTTTAAAGGCTGGAACAGATTACAAAGTAACATATTCAGGGAACACTATCGGTAATTCTGTAGCTACTGTAACGGTAGAAGGTATAGGTAAGTACGAAGGAACTCTTACAGAAACATTTACAATAAAAGGTAAAGATATTTCAAAGCTCACCATAACTGCAAACAATGTTGCAAAAGGTGAAGAACCAACATTTGTTGTTAAGGATGGAACTGCAATCCTTACAGAAGGTGAAGACTATTATGTAAATGGCCACTACACAGATACTGTAGGTACAGGAAAAGGTGCAGCTACTATTGTAGGCTATGGAAGCTATACAGGAGAAAAGAACGTAACATTTACAGTTCTTGGTGAAGACGCACTTTTTGACAACTCTTTTGATGTAATCACACCGTCAAATGAATCGGCTTACTATAATGCAGGAGTTCAGCACTCTTCTGTTACAGTAAAGAACGAAAATGGTATAGAACTTAAAAGCGGTACTGACTATGTACTCTACTATACATGCGATGGAGTTACAACAGATTCTCCTAAAGAATTAGGTACTTATAAAGTATCAATTGTTGGTAAGGGGAAATATGCAGGAACTCTGGATGGTGGTACATTTACAATTGAACCACTGCCAATCAACATGACAACTATAACATTAGGAAGCTCAACGGTACTTTACGATGGTCAGTATGTTCCTTCAGTTACTCTGAAGCATACTTTAACAGACAATACAATTCCTGCTACTGAATATGAAGTTTCCTACTTTTACTTAACTTCTTCATACAAAAGTCCTCTTGTTATGGTTACTCCTAAAGATGGAGGCAAGTTGACAACAGGAACAAATGGTGCAACAGCAATATCCAAAGAGTTCTCTCTGACAAAAAAAACTCTTTCAAACTGTGTTGTTTCATTTACTGACGGAAGAAGCAGCAAAGTTTATGACGGATTAGCCACATTCCAGCCATCAGTTACTGTTAAAGACACATCTGCAAACAGAACGCTGGTTAAAGGTACTGACTACACAGTAACTTACAAGAATTCCAAGGGCGAAACTGTAACATACTTAAAGGAAGCAGACAGTTATCAGGTAATTATTACAGGTACAGGTGCATATTCCGGAACTAAAACTTTAGTATTTACTATTACAGGCGTAAACATTTCCGGTTATATTGTAACACTCCAGAAAGACACAGTAACTGCAACTGGTTCAGCTCAGACACCTGTAATCAGCTCTGTTAAGTATGGAACCACTTCCAGCTTAACTTCCAGCGACTACACTGTATCCTACCAGAATTCTGCCGGACAGACTGTAACAAGCATTTCTGCTCCTGGTACTTACAAAGTAGTTGTAACCGGTAAAAACGGATACCAGGGCAGCACTTATGCGCTCTATACTGTCAAGGGCCTCGCTCAGACAATGATCATCGACAAGACTTCATTCAAGGTTTACGAAGACAGCGATATCTTCAGGATCAACGCTAAGGTTACAGGCGACGGCACAATCACTTACACTTCCATGAACCCTGCAGTTGCAACAGTTTCATATACAGGCGTAGTGACAGTTCACAAAGTTGGCCGCGCAGTAATCAAGGTTCAGACTACTAACAATGTCAAGTATGACCCTGTAGAAGACGATGTTTACGTAAAGGTTTACCCTGACAAGGCTAAGATCAGCAAGAAACCTTGGACAGACGGCAAGAAAGGCCAGATGAAGGTTAGATGGGAATACCAGGACGGCGTAACTAAGTATCAGGTTCGCTATGCAACTACAAGCTCCTTCAAGAGCTACAAGACTAAGACTGTGGCAGCTCACGGCAAGGACCTTTCAACTCAGTCCACAACAATTAAGAACCTTTCTTCAAACAAGACCTATTACTTCAAGGTAAGAGCTGTTTACGAAACATACAACGAAAACGGCACCAAGATTACTTACTACGGTACATGGTCCAACTGGAGAAGTGCCAAGACTAAATAACTGGTAATTCGGAATAGCCAGTGAAACTCAAACCACAAAAACAAACACAGCCGGAGGACAATAATCCTCCGGCTGTGTTGTCGATTTCTGTCGGTTTTTTCTGCTAAGTAAATACGCTTCAAATATTGCATTTATCCTTTTTTTACGTATAATATTAATTACAAGTTATTTACAGCTATCTTGCACTGTCAAGATTGACGAAAAAGTACATAAAGATTATAATATACACGAGGATTATAATGAAAATTATACTGCATGAGCTTCAAGCTTTGATAGATTATATTCAATCTGTGTATTCAATGATAACGGATGAATGGATGAAAACAGACTCTGAAAAAGCAAATCAGAAAAAAGTTCTGGTTTCTGACATCAGTCTGGACTCTATAATATACAGTAATATTATAGAATATGTCCAATTACTGAACGAAAAGAATGCGTCACTTATGCTGCAGCTTGCAGATGCTTGTTCATGCTCTGTTACTGCACGTGTGAAGACATATAATTCAATAGAATATAAAATTCAAAACTATATGTCAAAGTCACATGAATCTGGTAAAGTACCGGTTCAGAAATGTGTTAATGATCTATTTGGGATTAGGGTGATATTGGAATCTCCATTGACATATGAAGAAATTAACAGTTTTGTAAATTCAGTTTACGGTGATAAGTATAAATGTATTAATTCATCAAAAGGTGATTATAATGCGACGCATATTTATTTCAAAGAAAGCAACAGGGCTTTTGCATGGGAATTGCAAATATGGAATTACTGTGATGTAGATAATAATTTTGCATCACACAAAAAATACAAGCAGGCATATACCACCTGGGAAAAAGAAAGTAAGGAAGGAGGAATTATCAATGGTTAAACATTTTATTATTATGAGCAGTTCATATACAGATGGGACTCGCGTTGCACTAGATATTACTAATACGAACTTGTTAAATCAACATTCTATTTCAAATATAATCAGTCATATTCGCCACATCTGTGGCAATGATTTGCCGTTTTCAACGCATATGATTGAAGGTGAAGATGATTCCTGGTCTTCTGTTACGAAATATGATCCTTTCTTTGAGGATGTTCTTTGCACAAAATCCCTTGAAGAGTTCTTGGAAAAAATTAAAAAAGGCAGAATTCTGACAGGACTTGATGTTGCCACATATATTCTTTCAAAAGTAAAATGTACCCATCTATCCTTAGAAAAGCTTGTGTATTTTGCTTATGCTGATTATCTGTGTGAGTATGGTCATCAGCTATTTGAAGATAAAATTTATGCTTTTGCCCATGGCCCTGTTATTGCAAGTGTTTACGACACATATAAAAAAAGCGGCTATAGATATGTTTCACCTCCAGAGCATGAAAATGAGCGAGGAATTTATACAGGTGTTGATGAGCTTCCTGCAAGGAGCCGCATTTTGTTTGCTAAAGATGGTGCAGAAAAGCTTCGTTCTATCGATAGAACAATCCATAAGTATGGTACGTGCAGTGCAAATTTCCTTGTCAGTTTAACCCACCGAAATGGAACACCTTGGTCTCAAGTAGACAGTTCGAAATCATATCAGATTATTTCTGATCAATTGATATATGAATATCATCACATCGAAAGTATATAGAATTATGGCCGGAGATTATGGATTTCCGGCTATTTTATTGCAAATTATCTTCAACTTTCAGGAGAAATGTGTTAACATATAGACACACGCTAAAAGATGCAAATAATCCCGCCACAAGACGCAGAAAGGAACTTGCCCCCATGTACACAGAAAAGAAGCTCAGAAGGCTTAAAATGGCCCGCAGAATTATGTTCAGAAGAGAAGAACTAGGCATGAATACGGGAGATCTTGCCGCTGCACTTGGACTTTCTTATGCCTACATCCGTGATGTGGAGTACGGTTTCAAAGGCATAACAACAGACACACTAATCGAGCTCAGTCAGGTGCTTAAAGTGCCTGCAGACTACCTGCTTCTTAACACCCGAAAGCATTTCACGGAA
>JAFYLX010000070.1 GCA_017556895.1 Bacillota bacterium
AACCTTTTGTTTTATATGGCTTTATATTATAATCGAAGTAGGTATAACTAATTATTCATTTAGGAGGAAATCAAATGAAGAAATTAATTGCAGTATTACTAATTTTAGTAATGGTATTCTCATTTGCTGCTTGCGGTGGCGGTGGAAGTGATTCCGGTATGAAGATCACTTTAGTTACTGACAAGGGTAACATCGATGACAAGTCCTTTAACCAGGGTTCTTGGGAAGGCGTTATCGAATTCTGCGAAGCAAATGGAATGAAAGAAAACGTAGACTATCAGTACATTAAGCCAGAAGAAGCTTCCGATGCTGGTTATTTAGCAGCAATCGATTTAGCTGTTCAGGGTGGCGCTAATGTTGTTGTATGTCCTGGTTTCTTATTCGAAGTAGCTGTATACGAAGCACAGACTAAGTACCCAGATGTTAAGTTCTTAATCATCGACGGTGCTCCTCATACTGCTGACTATGCAACATATGAAACTAAGTCCAACGTAGCTTCCATCATGTATGCTGAAGAAGAATCCGGTTACTTAGCTGGTTACGCTGCTGTTAAAGACGGTTTAACTAAGCTTGGTTTCATGGGTGGTATGGCAGTTCCTGCAGTACAGGCATTCGGCTATGGTTACCTTCAGGGTGCTGATGCTGCTGCTAAGGAATTAGGCGTAGACGTATCTGTTCTTTACCACTACACAGGTGACTTCGCTGAAACTGACCAGAACAAGGCTACAGCTAAGACTATGTACCAGCAGGGTACAGAATTAATCTTCGCTTGCGGTGGTTCCGTAGGTAAGTCCGTATTCTCCGCTGCTGCAGAAGCAGAAGCTAAGACTATTGGTGTAGACGTTGACCAGAGATACGACAGTGAAACTGTTGTAACATCTGCAGTTAAGGGCTTAGGCGCATCCGTAATGGCTGTTCTTGAATCTATTAAGGATGGTACATTTGATACTTATGCTGCTAAGACAACTTACTTCGATGCTAAAAATGATGGTGTAGGTCTTCCTACAGTAGTTCTTGATGGATCTAGCGATGACGCATTCGACAGATTTGAAAAGTTCACTAAGGCTGATTACGATGCAGTATTCGCAAAGTTAGTTGACGGTTCTGTTGATCCAATTAGAACAATTACAGTTGCTAACACTGACGGCTATGCTACTGCTGACGAATTAACTACAGGTCTAAACCTAACTAAGGTTACTGTAACTGTTAGATAGTAAAAGCTAATAGGGGGAGGGGAACTTCCCCCTTTTCTTTTTTAAGAAAAAACATTGGAGAGATTAACGTGGATAATAAATATATCATAGAAATGCTTAATATCAGAAAGGAATTCCCTGGTATTGTTGCAAATGATGACATTACATTACAACTTAAAAAAGGTGAAATCCATGCTTTACTTGGCGAAAATGGTGCGGGTAAGTCTACTTTAATGAGCGTATTATTCGGTCTTTACCAGCCAGAAAAGGGTGAAATTCGCAAAAACGGAGAAGTTGTTAAGATTAACAATCCTAATGATGCCAATGATTTAGGTATTGGTATGGTTCACCAGCACTTCAAGTTGGTTGAAATTTTCACTGTATTAGAAAATATTATTCTAGGTGTAGAACCTAACAAGATGGGCTTCATCCAGAAGAAGGAAGCCAGAAAGAAAGTGGTTGAATTAAGTGAAAAGTATGGACTTAAGGTTGACCCAGACGCTTTAATTGAGAATATTTCTGTTGGTATGCAGCAGAGAGTAGAAATTCTTAAGATGCTTTATCGTGAAAACGAAATTCTAATTTTTGACGAACCTACGGCTGTATTAACACCGCAGGAAATCGATGAGTTAATGAAAATCATGAAAAACTTTGCTGCTGAAGGCAAATCTATTCTTTTCATCACTCATAAACTAAACGAGATTATGGCAGTTGCTGACAGATGTACTGTTTTAAGAAAGGGTAAGTATGTTGGTACTGTTGACATAAAGGATACAAGCAAAGAAGAACTTTCCAAGATGATGGTAGGTAGAGATGTAAACTTTAAGGTTGACAAGACTGACGCTAAACCAAGTGAAACAATTCTATCTGTCAAAGATGTTTGCGTTCAATCAAAACTTGGTGGCCATGATTCTGTAAGCAATGTTTCATTCGATGTAAAAGCAGGAGAAATCGTTTGTCTTGCTGGTATCGATGGAAACGGCCAGACTGAATTTGTACAGGCTTTAACAGGACTTGACAAAATTAAATCCGGCAGCATTTCTATCTGTGGTGAAGATATGACAAAAGCGAGCATCCGTAAGAGAACTAAAGCTGGCATGAGCCATATTCCTGAAGATAGACATAAACACGGTTTAATTCTTGACTATAGCCTTGAAGATAATATTGTTCTTCAGCGTTACTACGAACCTGAATTCCAGAAGAATGGATTTATCAAGAGAGATGCCGTTCGTGAATATGCTAACAAGATTATTGATCAGTATGACGTAAGAAGTGGTCAGGGTGCCATCACTATTGCTAGAAGTATGTCCGGTGGTAACCAGCAGAAGGCTATCGTTGGTAGAGAAATCGACAAGGAACATAAGTTATTAGTTGCCGTTCAGCCTACTAGAGGTATGGACGTTGGTGCGATTGAATACATTCATAAGCAGTTAATCGCTACAAGAGATGAAGGCAAGGCAGTATTACTTGTATCTCTTGAACTTGATGAAGTTATGAATGTAAGTGATAGAATTTTAGTTATGTATGAAGGCGAAATCGTAGGTGAACTTGATCCTAAGACAACTACTGTTGAAGAATTAGGTTTATACATGGCTGGTGCTAAGAGAAGTGGAAAGGAGGATAAATAAATGGGTAAAGAAAAGAAAAATAATGCTGTTACTCTAAATAATTTAAAATCCTTTGCGAATTCCTCTAGTATGGATGCTGTTAAAGCAGCTGTACTTGCAGCTGTTTTGGGTTTAGTCTTTGGATTTATCGTAATGCTACTTGCAAACCCAGCTCAGGCAGGAACAGGTATGTATGCACTACTTGTTGGTGGCCTTGGAAGAATTCCGGACGTATTCTACTATGCAACTCCTATCATGATGACAGGTCTTGCAGTAGGATTTGCATACAAGATGGGTATGTTTAACATCGGTGCTTCTGGACAGTTTACAATGGGTATGTTCTGGGCAATGTATGTTGGCTTTATGATTGATATGCCGCCTGTAATTCACTGTGTAGTAGCAGTACTTGCAGGTATGATTGGTGGTGTGGTTTGGGGCTTTATCCCAGGATTCTTCAAAGCTTATTTCAATGTAAATGAAGTAATTACTTCTATTATGTTTAACTACATCGGCATGTATCTTGTAGATATGTGGGTACAGAACAACGGAGAAATGTATGTTTCTTCTATGACAAGAACAGCTTATCTTCCAGGCTCTGTACAGTTACTATCTTTAGGAGTAGCAACTTCCAGCGTGAATATTGCGATTATCATAGCAATTCTTCTTGCAGTTGCATTGTATATTGTACTTTACAAGACTACATTTGGTTACGAATTAAGAGCTACTGGTTTTAATAAGCATGGTGCAGAATATGCCGGTATGAACGGTAAGAAAAATATTATTCTTACTATGGTAATCGCTGGTGGACTTGCTGGTCTTGGCGGTGCCTTTGCAATTTTAGCACCTGCTACAATCGCAGGAAGCTCAATGACATATGAACCAGTAAATGTAATTGCCGGAGAAGGTTTCGATGGTATTGCGGTTGCATTACTAGGTGCATCAAACCCAATCGGTATCATTTTCTCAGCACTATTTATTTCCTTATTAAAGTGCGGTGGTACTCTTGCAAGCTTATACGGATTTAAGCCAGAAATCGTTGACGTAGTAATCGCTATTATCATTTACTTCTCAGCTTTTGCTATGTTTATGAACTCAATGCTTAAGACTAAACTAGCAAAGCTTGGTAAAAAGAAAGATAAGGAGGTGTAGTTTATGGACGTATTAGTTTATTTAATTCAGAGTACACTTCCTGTAGCAATCCCATTATTATTAGTAGCTTTCGGTGGTATGTTCAGTGAACGAAGCGGTGTTATCAACTTAGCACTTGAAGGTATCATGTTATTTGGTGCTTTTTCTGGTTGTTTATTTGTATACTTCTTCCCAAGCATTTCCCCGAATGCACAGGTAGTCCTTTTAATTGCTACGGTAATTGCGGCTGTTGGTGGTATGTTATTCTCATTACTACTTTCCTTCGCTGCGATTAATATGAAAGCAGACCAGACTATCACAGGTACTGCAATGAATATGTTCGTTCCTGCATTAGTGTTATTACTTTGCAAGATGACATTTAACAATGATGGTGTTACAACAAATCTAAGATTCTATATCAAAGAAGTAGAAGGTTTATGTAACATTCCAATCATCGGCGACTTATTCTTTAAAAACACATACTTAACAGTTTATGTGGGATTTGCAATCGTAGCAATTTTAACAGTTGTATATTATAAGACAAGCTTTGGTTTAAGATTAAGAGCTTGTGGTGAACATCCACACGCAGCTGACTCTGTTGGTATCAACGTACACGTAATGCGTTATGCGGGCGTTACGATCTCCGGATTCTTAGCTGGTGTTGGTGGTTTCTACTATGCTGTAGGTATTATGGATGCTAACTGTAACGGACACACAGGTGTAGCTGGTTTCGGTTTCTTAGCATTAGCAGTAATGATCTTCGGTCAGTGGAAGCCAGGTAAGATTGTGTTAGCTGCAATATTCTTTGCATTTATGAGAACATTAGTGTACTCAGTACCTCTAATTCCTTTCTTAGATGCATTAAACATCAATGCTGCTTACTACAAGATGCTACCATACGTAGTAACAATGATTGTACTTGCCTTCACTTCAAAGCACTCAAGAGCTCCAAAAGCAGAAGGTATTCCTTACGACAAGGGACAGAGATAAAAATATAATTAAGCTAAAAATGGGGGCGCTTACTCAGCGTACCCCATTTAATGCTATATGAGGTTAGGCCATGTTTTTACCAATTAATAAAGATGATATGATAAAGAGAGGCTGGGACGAAGTTGATTTCGTTCTAGTAACAGGAGACTCCTATGTGGACCATCATTCCTTTGGTACTGCAATCATAGGAAGAGTTTTGGAAAGCCACGGATATAAGGTGGCTGTTTTAGCGCGCCCTGATTACAAATCTGTAGAGGACTTTAGACGTTTTGGCAAACCTCGACTTGGATTTTTAGTAAATAGCGGTGTTGTTGACTCTATGGTTAACAACTATTCTGTATTTAAACACAAGAGAAAAAAAGACGAGTATGCTCCAGGGGGAGAAGCTGGAGCTAGACCTGATAGGGCCGTAATCGTTTATGCAAACCGAGCTAAAGAAGCTTATAAAGGCGTGCCTGTAATTATTGGTGGCCTTGAAGCAAGTTTAAGAAGACTTGGTCACTATGATTATTGGAGCGATAATGTGCGTCGTTCAGTCCTTCTAGATTCAAAGGCAGATTTACTTATTTATGGTATGGGCGAAAGAGCAATCGTTGAAATTGCTGATGCTTTAGATTCAGGGCTAGATGTAAAGGACGTTACATGGATTAAAGGAACATGTTTCAAGAGCAAGGAAGAACCTACTGGAGAAGATTGGGTTAGACTTCCTGATTTCGAAGATATTAAAGAGAATAAAAGAGCATATGCGGAAAGCTTTGCCATTCAATACAAAAATAACGATGCTATTTCTGCAAAAGGATTGGTAGAAAAGTACACAGATACTGTTTGGGTTTGCCAAAACTCACCTCAGATGCCACTTGAACAGGATGAACTTGATGCGATTTATGAACTTCCATTCGAAAACGAAGCACATCCTGTTTACAAAGACATGGGAGGAATTCCTGCCTTTACAGAAATTAAGTTTAGTATCGTTAGTTCAAGAGGTTGCTTTGGCGGATGTAGCTTCTGTGCCTTAACTTATCATCAAGGAAGACAAGTTAGAGCTAGAAGTAAGGAATCCATTGTGCAGGAAGCAAAACTTCTTACGGAAAAACCAGACTTCAAGGGATATATTCACGATGTAGGTGGACCAACTGCTAACTTTAGAGGCCCTGCTTGCCAGAAACAGACAAAACTGGGAGTATGTACTGATAAAGATTGCCTATATCCTAAGGTTTGTCCTGCAATTAAGGCTGACCATAGCGAATATTTAGACGTGCTTGAGGCAGTCCGTAACCTTGATAAAGTTAAAAAGGTATTTATTCGTTCAGGAATAAGATACGACTATCTTCTTGCAGACCCTAATCACGGCAAATTCATAGAAGAGTTATGTAAGCACTACGTGAGTGGTACATTAAAGGTTGCTCCAGAGCATATTGCACCTGGCGTTCTAAAGTGCATGCATAAGTCATCTAAAGACGTTTTCTTGAAGTTTACTGAAAAGTATAAGAAAACTAATGAAAAGTTAGGAAAGAAACAATATCTCATTCCATATTTAATTTCCAGTCATCCTGGAAGCACAATGAAGGAAGCAGTAGAGCTTGCCTTATTCTTAAAAGATTATGGATTTGTTCCGGATCAGGTACAGGATTTCTATCCTACACCGGGTACTCTTGCAACATGTATGTATTATACTGAGCTAGATCCATTATCAATGAAGCCTGTATACGTTGCAAAGAATATGGAAGAAAAGAAGATGCAACGTGCTTTAATACATTTCCATAAGCCAGAAAACAGAAAACTTGCAGAGAAGGCTCTTGTTGCAGCTGGCAGAAGAGACTTGATTCCTGTTTTCTTCTCAAAAAATTACAAAAAAAGAAGATAGGTGAATTAGATGAATCTAATAAGTAAATTTACTGAGATATTTGAAGATTGTATAGATTACTACAAAGGGCTTGAACTTGAGGAATTTACGGCTTCAGAAGAAATAAATTGCAAAGAGGATGGATGGAACAACATCCTTGCTCACGGAGATAATATGCAATTTATGAAGTACCTTTTAGAAGAAAAAGATATGAAGGGCAAGCTAAAACTAATATATATTGACCCTCCGTTTTTCAGTAAGGCTACTTATGATGCCGTTATTCACCTGAAGACTTCAGATAGTGCTAAGACAAGTCCAATTAAGTACTTTGCTTACGACGATACATGGCAGCATGACATGTCAGAGTACCTTAAGATGCTATGCAGAAGATTGTATCTTATGAAAGAATTGCTTGCAGATGATGGTACTATTTGGGTGCATCTTGATTGGCATGTGGTTCACTATGTTAAAATTTTCATGGACGCCATCTTCGGTGAAGATAACTTTATAAATGAGATTATTTGGCACTATAAGTCCGGTGGCTCTGGAAAAAAACATTTTGCTCGTAAACACGATACAATTTTAGTTTACAGCAAGACTAAAAAGTACTATTTTGCACCTGCAAAAGAAAAATCATATAACAGAGGTTTTAAGCCATATAGATTCAAGGGCGTTAAAGAATATAAGGACGACCTTGGTTGGTACACAATGGTTACTATGAAGGACGTTTGGAATGTGGATATGGTGGGCAGAACGTCTTCTGAAAGGACTGGCTATGCAACGCAGAAACCAGAAGCTTTGCTAGAAAGAATCATCGAGGGTGCCACTGTAGAAGGGGATTTATGTGCAGACTTTTTCTCAGGGTCAGGTACATTGGCAGCTACATGCGAAAAACTTGGCCGTAAGTGGATCTGCTGTGACGGAAGTTCACTTGCAACATCAAGTACAATCAAGCGTCTATATCCTAAAAATGCATCAGTGAAGGTATATGAACA
>JAFYLX010000071.1 GCA_017556895.1 Bacillota bacterium
AGAACCTCTTACTGTAGGTCTGATACCCATATGTCTTTTTCTACCAGCTTTACCGATGTTGATGTTAGCGTGGTCTGAGTTACCAACTTCACCGATTGTAGCTCTACATTCGATTCTTACTTTTCTTACTTCTCCGGAAGGAAGTCTTACCTGAGCGTAATCTCCTTCTTTAGCCATTAACTGAGCGCCGTTACCAGCGGATCTAGCTAACTGACCACCCTTACCAGGCTTTAATTCCACGTTGTGGATGATTGTACCAACTGGAATGTTAGCGATTGGAAGAGCGTTACCTACCATGATATCTGCATCAGGGCCGGATTCGATTTTGTATCCAATCTTTAACTTGTTTGGAGCAATGATGTATCTCTTTTCACCGTCTGCGTAAACAAGTAAAGCGATGTTTGCGGATCTGTTTGGATCGTATTCAATAGTCTTAACAACAGCTGGAACGCCGTCCTTATTTCTCTTGAAGTCGATGATTCTGTATTTTGGTCTTGTGCCGCCACCTTTATGTCTTACAGTGATCTTACCTCTGTTGTTTCTACCTGCGTGCTTCTTAAGAGTTACAGTTAGAGATTTTTCAGGAGTTGATGTTGTAATTTCTTCAAAAGTGGAAACTGTCATTCCTCTCAGACCAGGAGTAGTTGGATTGTATTTTCTAATTCCCATTGTTTGCTACCTCCTAATTATAGTCCCTGGAAGAATTCAATCTCTTTACTCTTTTCAGTAAGAGTAACGATTGCCTTTTTGTAAGCAGCTGTTCTGCCAACATATCTTCCCATTCTTTTAACTTTACCATCATAGTTCATGATGTTTACTCTAGCTACTTCTACGCCGAAGATTTCTTCTACTGCGTGCTTAACCTGAGTCTTATTTGCGTCTGTTGCTACCTTGAATGTGTACTTCTTATCAACAGCAACGTCCATTGACTGTTCTGAAATAACTGGTTCCAGAATGATATCATATGCGCTTCTCATTATAAGTACACCTCCTCGATTTTCTTTACTGCTTCCTGTGTTACGATGAAGCTTTCGTGGTTAACGATTTCGTAAACATTCATTGTGTTTACTAAAGCTGTTCTAACACCAGGGATGTTAGCTGCGGATCTTACTACTGTTTCATCCTTTTCAGCCATTACGATTAAAGCCTTCTTGCCAGCCTTAACGTTTTCTAACACCTTGATCATTTCCTTTGTCTTAGGTGCTTCGAACTTTAATTCATCTAATACGATGATTTCCTTTTCAGCCACCTTGGAAGATAATACAGACTTAAGAGCAAGTCTTCTTAACTTCTTGTTTAGTGGATATCTATAGTCTCTTGGCTTTGGTGCGAATACGATACCACCACCGATCTGTGATGGGTCAGTGGAATGTCCCTGTCTGTGACGACCAGTACCCTTCTGTCTGAAAGGCTTTCTACCGCCCCCTCTGACTTCGCCTCTAGTCTTTGCGGACTGAGTACCCTGTCTCTGGTTTGCCAAGTAATTCTTTACTACTGCATGAACTGCATTTTCGTTTGGAGTGATAGCGAAGATATCGTCATTTAGTTCGATTGCTCCAACTTCAGCTCCTGCCATGTTTAGCATTGTTACTTTTGCCATTTTAGCTTCCTCCTTTCCAAAGATCCGTATTACTGACCTTTAACTGCATACTGGATTCTTACTAGGCCGCCCTTGTTTCCTGGAACTGCACCCTTAACCAGCATTAAGTTTCTGTCTGCAATAACTTTTACTAGAACTAGGTTCTGAACAGTAACTGTTTCTCTACCCATTCTACCAGGACCCTTGTTGCCCTTGAATACTCTTGAAGGGTAAGTACCAGCAGCTAATGCGCCAGCAAGTCTCTTATGCTTTGAACCGTGGGACATAGGACCTCTGTGGTGTCCGTGTCTCTTAATGTTACCCTGTGTACCCTTACCTTTGGATACGCCTGTAACGTCGATTTTCTTTCCTTCTTCGAAGTCTGCACAAGTGATTACCTGTCCTACTTCGTAAGCTTCGCCTTCTTCCACTCTGAATTCAGCTAAGTACTTCTTTGTAACTACTCCAGCTTTTTCGAAGTGTCCTGTTAAAGGCTTGTTAACTCTGTGTGGCTTCTGATCTTCAAAGCCAACCTGTACTGCATTGTATCCGTCAGTTTCAACTGTCTTAACCTGAGTTACAACTTCTGGACCTGCTTCAATTACTGTTACAGGAACAACGTTTCCTGCTTCGTCGAAGATCTGAGTCATGCCCAGCTTCTTTCCTAAGATCGCTTTCATTATTTTTCCTCCATAATCTTACATTGGAACGCTCTGGTTTGGATTTGTTCCCTCACATGCGTTCTTACTAAGGGAGTGTTCCCTTACTCTTTTAAAATCAATTATAACTTGATTTCGATGTCTACACCTGCAGGTAAGTCTAACTTAGTTAGAGCATCTGTAGTCTTTAGTGTAGCGTTTGTGATGTCAATCAGTCTCTTGTGAGTTCTCTGTTCGAACTGTTCTCTGCTGTCTTTGTACTTGTGTACAGCTCTTAAGATTGTGATGACTTCTTTTTCTGTAGGTAGCGGAATTGGGCCAGAAACGTCTGCGCCTGTCTTCTTAGCTGTTTCTACAATTTTGGCTGCTGACTGGTCTAATAAAGCGTGGTCATAAGCCTTCAGTTTGATTCTGATTTTCTGTAATTCGCTCATTTTTTCCTCCATAAGATTTTTTGTACTGTTTTCGCTATGCTTGTACAAGGGGTTCAAATGCCTTGATTTCAACGTGTACAGTGGAATTGCTTGCTTCGTACACGCTGCCGCGTGTTTTATATTTTTCACACACAGCAAAAACCTGGCGAATCCCTTCGTCCCCATCAAGTAGGGGCTTGCTCGGCGGTAATTCCCTGATAGCGCAGCAACTTACCGCTTCTTCGTCATTTTCACAAGCTAGTTAAGTATATAACATTAGTCAAATTAATGCAAGTATTTTTTTGAAATTTTTTCAACTTTTTTTACACTTTTTTCGAGGGCAAAACCCAGTGTTTTCAAGGGTTTCAAGGCACGTTTCCGGTACACTAATCCCCGCGTTTTCATTATTCCCCTCTTTTTTGTTTTTGGACCATAAAAAAATATATTTCTTGTTGTTTTTGCACTAAAAAAGAGGCCTATTTGCCAATTTTTTGCACTTTTTGGCTAATATGACCTCTTTTTTCTTTCTATTCTACGAAGATGCTACCTCCAATAAACTCCCTCAAAATCGAATTATTGGCAATAATTTCATCATTTTCTACAGTTTTGAAGAACTTTAGGAAGTTTAACATCCTGCTTGCATCACCATATTCCGGTTCTTCTGGCTTAATTTCCTCAAGCAATCCCTGCGCATACTTCTTCAGTACACAAATTTCATATAAATGAGAGGAATTGAATATTACATCCGCCTCGTTACTAAAAGGAAAGATGTTTTTATCCTCACCTGCTCTCACTTTAGGCCAGCTCGCAATAGTACTTTTGGCACTATGGCCTCTGTATTTATAGTCTCTAACCATTCTTCTTAACATTCTATGGTCGGTAGTAACTATCCTATTGTGCCCATCTATGTTAAGTTGCGTAAGCGGACTTATATATATCTTGAACTTATCTTCTCTCGAGATTTGTTTCGTAAGTTCTTCATTTAGAGCATGTATTCCTTCTATTACTATGATTTGATTGCTCTTAATGGAAGTAATTCGCTTGCCATATTTTTTTGTTCCTGTAATAAAATCAAAGGTTGGCAGGTCTACCACCTTTCCTTCAAGCAAATCTTTCATATTACTATTGAACAAATCTATATCGACCGCTTCTAAATCCTCGTAGTTCTTTTCACCATATTCATCTAGCGGAGTATCTTCCCTCTCTACAAAGTAATCATCCGTACCCATATATAAAGGGTCTAGGCCATTAACTCTCAATTGTATGCACAATCTCTGTGCAAAGGTAGTCTTTCCAGAAGATGATGGCCCCGCAATCAGAACTATTCGCTTGGACTGTTTAGTTATCATATCCGCTATTTCCATTATACGTCTTTCATGAAGCGCTTCAGAAAGCTGCACCAAATCTTTAAACTTACCTTCATCAATCTTTCTTGTCAAATCAGATACATAATCTACCCCCATAAGTTTACCCCATCGCGTCTGCTCGCTAAAAGTTTTATAAAGCATCTTTTCATCTTTATATGGCGGTATTCTATCTGGGCTAGATTGCTGCGGCATTCTAAGCAATACACCCCTCTTATATTTTCTCAGTTCAAAACATTCAAGATACCCCGTAGAAGGAACCATCAAACTATAGAAAAAATCTCTATACCCTTCCAATGAATAAAAAGGAACATTCTTATCCGAAGGAATTTCATCTAACAGATGCTTTTTTTCAGGACAACCCATCGCATCAAAGCGCGCCAAAGCCTCTTCCCTAGTAAGTTCTTCTTTTTTAAGAGGAATATCTTTTTCAATCAGTTCCCTCATCCTCTTCTCTATATCTTTTACAATCTCTCGAGATGGCGATTCCGGAAGTTTAATCGTACAATACACTCCTTGATTAATAGCATTCTCTACATCTATATCCACTTCGCCAAGCACATCACACGCAGCTTTTAAAAATACCAGTATCAGACTGTTCTGATATATAAGGTTTGCGTTTTGATCCCTTATGTCCAAAAACTCAACTCGCGTTCCTTCTTTTATATAATCTGTAAGTTCTACAACCTTGTTATCTACTTTTGCCGCCAAAACTTTGTATGGCAGTGCATCTCTATATTCCCCATATAAATTTTCGATAGTAACATTTGTTTCTTCCAAAACAAGAGACATTTCTTCTCCACGCTTTTCTTTTATCAAAGTAATATTCATAACATTCCCCCATATTACTATATTTATATCTTCTATCAATTTTATGATAACATAAAATTTTCTGTTTTGGTTAAAATACCTGTGAGGAAGGAGTGATTGATTTGAAAAAGTTAATACTATTATTAGTAATCATCGGCGGCATCAACTGGGGACTTGTTGGTTTCTTAAATTTCAATCTAGTTTCAACTATCTTTAGTGGCGGTTTAACCTTTATCGCCAGAATAATCTACGCCCTAGTGGGGCTTGCCGCACTATATGCCATCACATTCTTGTTCGAGGACGAAAGGCATGTATAACCAAACAAAAGTAAAAGGGAACATCTAGTTCCCCTTTACTTACTATTCTTCCTTTTCTTTCTTATCATTCTCTTCTTTATCGAAGTAATCATTCAAAGCTTCCTGCACCTTTTTAGCCTCAGCCCTGTTTAGCGTAACACCTTTGCTCATGCTTTCATGCGATGGATTCCAGTCTCTAATATCCAGCTTAGCTTCGTTTCCATTCCATTCTACTATATTTAATTCCCTTTTCCATCCCGTAGTATGCACAGCAATTACCGCCAGATGTTCTTTAATTACAAAAGTAAAGTTTTCCCCTTTGCTCATATTATCTCCTTTCCCTATCCCCTTTTGCAAAGCAATACTAACATTATAGGAAAGGCCAGTCAAATCAATTATATTTTTATATTAAAAAAAGAGACCGAAATGCGGTCTCTTAGTTTTAAACTGTTTCTATTGCATTTTTGATTGCTGCAGGTAGTCTTCTGCAAACTTCTTCAGAAATGGATGCGCCTGAAACTCTAATGCCCTTCGCAAGCGGAACAGTGAAGATTCCTTCTGTTTCAAGCTTAGCTGCTACTGCATCAGGATTAGCGCAAGGAATTGTCATAAAGAAACCTGATCTAAACGGAACAGTTTCAAGACCAACTTTCTCAGCTTCTTCCATGAAAGCTTCTCCTCTTCTGATAAGCATGTCCCTATGAGCTTTTCTTTCTTCCATAACTCTAGCCAGAAGTTCTTCGTCAGAATAAATCTTAGAAAGAATTACATGCACAGCTCTCGGGCAATTTGACCAAGATGCTCTTGAAGAGAACTCACACACTCTCTTAAATTCATCAGCAACTTCTTTAGTCTTAGCCATACATAACATCGCACCACCACGAAGTCCATATAGAGTATAGGACTTGGATAAGCTGTGTCCGATTACCGGAAGAACATGATCGTCAAGTTTTTCTAACATCGGGAAGAAGTTTCTACTTTCGTTTTCTTCACCTGCAAAATCCGCATAGGCAGCATCCACAAGTAAAGTAACCTTCTTTTCATTAGGTGTGCTATTTAAAATTCCCACAACCTTTTCCCACTCTTCTGTGGAAAGTGCATATCCTGTAGGGTTATGAGAAGGTGTATTTAAGATAATAACCAAAGCGTCTTGAACTTCTAAAAGCTCATTTGTTTTAGTTTCGAATGCTTCGTGGTTGAATCCACCCTTTTCATCAAACAACTCAAATGTAGTTAAAGTTCTGCCCACTTCTTGAGCAATCGTGTTGTACGGAGCCCAGAACCAGTCAGTTGTAAGAACCTTATCACCATAATTTGAATAGTTAGAGATAGTATTTCTAATGGCACCTGTCCCACCAGGTGTAGCTACAGCCTCAACGAATCTTGTTGGCTGGAAATTTCTAAATACATCTTTTTTTACTGCTTCTTTAAATTCAGGAGTCCCTCCAATAGGAGCATACTGTGCATATTCATCAGGTGTTAAAGACTTGAATACTTCATCAACTGAAGATAGCACGATTAATTTGCCATCATCATCAAGTAGGGCACCGATTGTAGCATTAACTACTTTATCCTTCCCTTCTTTCGCAATCATCGCTTTAGCACGATTGCTGATTCCGAAAATCTTGTCTTCTAAAGGGATATTTCTTCCATTCTTCGAAGCAAAAATCATATCTGTCATGTGTACAGTGCCTCCTTCATAGTTTACTAGTTTTTTATTATATTATGAAC
Organism: Bacillota bacterium; assembly: GCA_017556895.1. The sequence goes on from JAFYLX010000071.1 coordinate 6,853, forward strand.
TTTAAAGTTTTACAAGTTTCAATTTGTATTAAAATCTCCATTTTGGCAAACACTATCTATATATCGGAGGTGAAAAAAATGCGTCAAGCTCATAAGAAGAAAGAAAAAGACAAGACCGCAATAGTTTTAATTTTATGTTTTTCAGTCATGGCCTTAACTTCCATCTTTATAGTCAAAGCCAATATAGAAAAGATAAACGATAATACGCCCGACTTGCCAGTTTCAGAAGAAACAAAAGTCCAAAAGGAAACTCCCACTAAAGAAGCTTCTTCAAACATCCCCACTATAGATAGTCTAAACAAAGAAAACAACACCAACAAAGCGCCCACAGATGATACACCATCACAGTTTCTCATCCCAATAAACAGCGAAAGCGTCATAGTCACAAACCCTTATTCTATGGACAAACTTATTTATTCTGTAACCCTAGATCAGTATATGACCCATAGCGGCATAGATATCGAGGCTCCCGAAGATTGTCAGGTCCTAGCAGTAGCAGAAGGCACTGTCACTTCGATCTTTAACGATGATCGCTACGGCAAAACTATAGAAATTACGCATCCAGGCAACCTGATTTCAGTTTATTCCAATCTTTCCACTGCAGAAATGGTAGAAGTCGGTGACGTAGTTACCCAAGGACAAATTATCGGAGGTGTTGGTTCCACTGGCCTATTCGAATCTTTAGAACCATCGCATCTGCACTTCGAAATGATCAAGGATGGCGTCTACGTAAACCCAGAAGAATATATTAATTTTTAAAAAAAGAGGGCTTTATGATATGTCTCAATCATTTTAGCCCTCTTATACATACTATTTAATTTTAACGTAATTGATATTTTTACCACCGTTTCTAAACTTGTCTTCGTATTCAGTAGTAATCTCTTTTGCGCTATAATCACTCGCGTGAAGGTCTCTAGTCATCTCCAACATCTCAAACTGCCCTAACTCAATTTCTTCTAGCGAAAAATCAAATAACGCGTCGTTATCGGTTTTGAACTCTATGCAACCTTCCTTACCAATAATTTCTTTGTAATTAGCAAGTCTCTTATGATATGTCAGTCTACGCTTCGCGTGTCTAGCCTTTGGCCACGGATCGCTGAAATTTAAATATACACCAGCAAGCTCCCCTTCTTCAAAGTAGTCTTTAATATCATTAACAAAATCAATAAAGATTCTCAAGTTATTAAGACCACCCTGTTCAGCCTTTTCTAAAGCTCTAAGAGCAACATTTTCCTGCCCTTCGATAGCTATGTAATTCTTGTCCGGGTTCTTGCTCGCATACGTAAAGATGAACTGCCCTTTGCCACATCCTATCTCTAAGTATATAGGATTGTCATTACCAAAGACTTCTGCCCATTTACCCTTAACTTCTCTAGGGTCTCGTATTAAAAAGCTGGAATTTAACTCCAGCTTTTCTTCTAAGTTTTTAACACTTCTCTGTCTCATTATAACACCACTGATTCAACTATAATTATTACTGCGAAAAGGACAAGTAACAATATTGCAACAAAGTCTCTTTTCACAAGCTTCATTTCATTCATACGAGTACGGTTTTTTCCGCCTCTGTAACATCTAGCTTCCATCGCCATCGCCAAGTCCTGCGCAATTCTGAAAGAACTAACAAATAGCGGTACTAGAATTGGAATCAAGCTCTTCGCCTTTTGCAGAAGGTTACCAGACTCGAAATCCGCACCTCTTGCCTGCTGAGCCTTGATGATCTTGTCCGCCTCTTCAAGAAGAGTCGGGATGAATCTAAGTGCAATTGTCATCATCATGGCGATGTCATGCGCCGGAAGACCAATCTTCTCAAACGGAGATAGAAGCTTCTCTATGCCATCTGTAAGCGCAATCGGTCTAGTACAAAGAGTTAACATAGATGAACCCATTAGTAATAACACTAGTCTAATAGCCATGAACACGGCGATTTCTAGACCCTCTGCAGAGATTTTCAAGAAACCCCACTGCCATAGAATTCTGCCATCTACCATGAACATATTAAGCGCGAAGGTAAACAGCAAAATTACCATAATCGGCTTTAAACCTCTTACAATAAAGCTTACAGGTACCTTTGAAAAAGCTATTACTGCACCAAGTGCGATAGCCGCGATTAAAAATCCAATAAAGTTGTCTACAATAAACAGCTCCACTATAAAGGCAAGCGTAGCCATTATCTTAACCCTTGCATCTAATTTATGAATACAAGAATCCCCTGGGAAATACTGCCCAAGCGTTATATCTCTTAACATTTTTCAGTTCCTTTTTCTTTTAAATATTTTGCAATCTGTTCTGCAGCCTCGTCGACAGAA